>CAYUVJ010000018.1:0-14312 GCA_964447955.1 uncultured Gemmatimonadota bacterium | reverse complement strand
CAGGCCGGCATCCGATGTCTGGAGTCTGCCATGACCTCCTCCCGTTGCCACCGCCTCGCGTCTATGTTCATCCTCGTCCTGCTCTTCGGCCTTCTGCCGCCGGTAAACGGGGCCGCCCAGTCGCAGGCCCAACTGCCGCTGCTGGTCGGGGTCCTGGATCTCGAGGCCAACGACGTAAGCGCAACCGAGGCCCGCTCCATCACCGACCGCCTGCGCATCTACCTGAACCGCAGCCAGGTCTTCGAGGTCCTGGAGCGCTCTCAGATGGAAGGAATCCTGAAGGAACAGGGCTTCCAGCTCTCCGGGGCATGCGACACGGACGAGTGCGTCGTCCAGGTCGGGAGGATCCTGGGCGCCCGCAAGATGGTGGCCGGAAGCGTAGCGAAAGTCGGCAACGTCTACAGCATCATGGTGCGGATCGTGGATATCCAGACCTCGCGGATCGAGCAGACCGCTTTCGCCGACACAAGAGGGAACATCGGTAACGTGCTGCAGGAAGGTACGCTCCAGGCCGCTCTGCAATTGATCCGGGCGGTGCGCACAAGCCTCGGGCTGCCCCCCTCGGAGGATCTGCTCGGAGAGGAGGCTCAGTTGCGCGGCGTGACCGGTCCCGTCCGTTACCCCAACGGGTGGCATCTGCGCTGGAACGCCGGAGCAGGCTCCTACAACGTATCCACTGACGATGGTTATGACGCCGATCTCAACGGTAGCGGGGTCGCCCAGGACGTCATGGTCGGGGTGGCCGTCTCGGACCGGTTCTCCATCCTGATGGTGTTCTCGGCGATCCTGTCGATCGGGCTGGATCTCGACTACGGGGACCGGATCACCCATCCAGCCTCCGACACCTCCATGACCCTGCTGGGGGGCATGGTAGGATTCGCCTATTACCTGGTCCCCCGCAGTTGGTACGTCACCCTGCTGGTCGGTTCCTCCGGGTGGAACCTCAGGGAGCAGGTCGAGGATCCGTCGGATACATCGGGCTCGGGGACGACGTACCAGACCATTGCGAACGGGGGGGTGGGTTTCGGCCTGCAACTGACGCTCGGCAAGGAGTGGTGGATCTCGCGAAAGGTCGGTTTCGGGATGGCGCTGAAGGGGGCACGCTACACCAGGGCGACCCTATACGGGATGCAGTTCACCTTCCTCTGGGATTTCTGAGTACACTGGGGCGGCCAAGATCCACCCGGAATGGGTACTCAAGACCGGTCGAACACCGGAGGTAGAGGAGTTGCACCCCTTCGTGGAGGTCCGTCGATGCCCCGTCGTCCTGCCCGATCCCTCACCGCGACCGTGGCACGCGTACTCCTGCTCATCGTCGTTTGTGGCCCGGCGCTGACGGACGACGTCTCCGCCCAGGTCCGCCACCTCTCCGAAGATGCCGGCGGATTCGGGGTCATGGGGGAGTACGGCACCCACCTGGGCCCGCAGATGACCTCGGTCCAGATCATGGCCCAGCCCCGGGGACAGATCATGCTGGGCTTCATGGCGGCAACCGGGAGCATCGAGACCGTCCCCGGTCCGTTCGGATTCAGTGGGGAGGACCCCCGGGAAACGGTCTACGGACCTCGGGTGGCGGTGCGGGTAAATCCCCGCAGCACCGAGGATGCCCCTCAGTTCCTGATCACGGGTGGTTGGGAGTGGCAGGAGATCACCCACCCCGACATCGAGGAGGTCGGGGGACAACTGAAGACCGATGGACCGGTCTTCGGGCTGGCCGTGTATCGTTTGATGAATCGGACCGAGTCCCGGGACATGTTCTTCGACGCTTCGATCGAACGATATAACCTGACCGTCCATATCAACAACGCCGGTGAGTACTTGGATTTCTGGGACCCGACGATCACCTACCAACTGGGTATGACGCTGGCCTTCAAAGGGGGGCGGTCCCACCCCCGGGTGACCCTGGTCCGTCCCTTCGCCCGGGTGACCGAGTGGGACCTCACCTTCGGCATCGGGGTCGGACTGATGTGGGAGACGGCCTCGCCTTACTGAGATCCCTAGCGTATCCTCCTCAAGGCTTCCTCGATGGCCCGGTCGAGCTGCGGGTCGGTTCCACTCAGCTCATCGTTCAGGTCGTTGACCACCATGATGTCGGGTACCACGCCGCCGATCCTCTCCAGATCCTGACCGTCCAGGGTGTAGCAGCCCCAGAAGGGGAGCCGGAAGGAGCCGCCGTTGAGCAGGCCCGAGCTGGAGGTGAAGATCAGCCAGCCGTAGGTGGTGTTGCCCACGATCGGCCCCCGCTGGAGGGCCTTGAACCCGTTGGCGGTCATCTCGCCGTCGCTCAGGGTGACCTCGTTGGTGACCAGCACCACCGGCTCGTCGGCGAACCCGAAGGTGGACTGCTGCGTCTCGGGCATCCCGCGCACCCGCCACTTGGCGTAGACGGGGCGGGTCAGGGCGTCCAGAACCCGGTCGTGGACGTTCCCCCCCATGTTCCAGCGCACGTCCATGATGAGCCCCTCGCGCGGCACGGCGTCCCGCTCCAGCTCCAGCAGGAACCGGCTCAGGTCCCCCTGGCCCATGGCAGCCATCCATAGGTAGGCCACCCGGTCGCCGGTCTTCTCCTTCACGTAGGCCTTCCGTTCCTCGATCCAGGCCTCCCGGACCAGGTTGCGCTCGGCCCCGTCGGAGATCGGGGCCACGTCGACCGTGTAGGTCTCCCGTTCCCGGGGTTTGCGCAGCTCCAGCCGGATCCGGCGCCCGACCTTGCCGTTGAGCTGGGTCCAGAGGTTCCGGTCGGCGGAGACCACCTCCCCGTCGATGGCCACCAGGACATCCCCCTCGGCGACCTGCTCGCGCACCTCGTGGAGCGGACCGTCCTCGTAGATGTCGGCGACCACCAACCGGTCTCCATCCCACTGCAGTCGGGCGCCCAGATGGGCGCTCGGCTTCTCGGTCCCTCGGTCTCCGCGGGGAGCCCGGATCCCGGTGTGGGAGGAGTTGAGCCGGCCGATCATCTCGTTGGCGTAGTCGTAGAAGTCGGCGTCCTCACGCACCTGGGCCAGGACCGGCAGGAACGACTCATAGGTGCGCTTCCAGTCCAGGTCGTGGTGGTCCACGTCGTAGTAGTAATGCTCCAGGACCCAGTAGACCTCGGTCAGCATCTGCCGATAGTCGGCGGTGCGGTCCACCTCGATGCGGGTGTCGAAGGAAACCGGGCTGGAGCGGCCCGAGCTCATGTCGATTCGGGACAGGCGGCCGCCGCTGACGTGGTAGAGGTACTTGCCGGCGGCGTCGAACTGCAGGCTGCCGGGGTTGGAGACGCTCTCGGCGAAGCGCTCGGGCCGCCCCCAGCGCCCGTCCTCGTACTTCGATCGCCAGATGCGGGAGGTGCCGTCCCGGTTCGAGACCCAGTAGGCGGTGTCGCTGTCCTTGGGGGAGACGACCAGGTTGCGGGCGCTCACCGGGGTGACGGCCACCGTCTCGGTCTGGCGGTCGATGTCCTCGAGTCTCAGGACGACCGTCACCTCTTCCTCGTCGGCGGTCTCACCGGTCCCGCCGGCTCCACCGCGATCGCTGCCGCGGGCCGGGGTCTCCACCGCCTCCTCCTGCTTGAACAGGTCCTCGAACTCGGTCTCGTCGAACTCGACCGGCCGGGGGACCAGCCGGAGGCGGTATACGTCGGTCTTGCCGGTGAACTCGGGAAAGGAGTGCCCGTAGCGGTTGGCGAGGAAGATGACCGACTTCCCGTCGGGGGTCCAGACCGGGCTGTTCTCGTCGTAGGCGGTGTTGGTCAGAACGGTCTTCTGCCCGGTGGCGACCTCCACCGCGATGATGTTCTCCTCGGCCGTGGCCTGGGAGACGATGGCCAGGTAGCGGCCGTCGGGGGAGAAGGAGAAGTCGGAACCGAAGCGTCCGCCGAAGGCGTCCTCGACCACCCGCCGATCCCCCTTGCCGTCCAGCCCCACCAGCCGGATCTCCCGCTTGCCGTGCAGATAGGCTACCTGCTCACCATCGGGGGAGAGCCGGGGGTAGAGCACGTCCTCGTCGGTATCGGTGAGCCGGACCGGGGGGGTGTCCCCAAGGGCCGATCGGATGTAGAGGTTCGGATCGGCCCCCTCGTCGGAGACGTAGATGATGCGGCGACTCTCCTTGTCCCAGAGGATGTCCCGTTCGCGACTTGGGCTCTCGGTGATGTTGCGGGCGTAATCCCCCTCGCTCGAGAGCACGAAGATCTCCCCCCGCACCACCACCGCGACCTTCTGGCCGTCGGGCGAGACGGCGTACTCGCTGATCGACCCGTTGTCGACGAAGAAAGAGGCGTTCTCCCGGGCCTCGGCCGGTGCCTCAATGGCCACCGCCTGGGTCCGCCCGCTTTCCAGGTCGACCGTCCAGATCCCGAAGTCGTACTCGAAGACCCCGCGGGGGGCGCTGCGGGCCGTCCGGAAGGCGCGCACGTCGCCATCCCGCAGGCGGGTCACCGCCTGCACGTCAGAACCGTCGGCGGCCACGCTCCAGACGTTGGCCGTACCTGTCTCCCGGTCGCTGACGAAGTAGACCCGGTCTCCCCGTGGTCCCCAGGAGGGCCAGAAGGCGTTGGCCTCGTCCCCGAAGACCATCCGGGCCCGGTCGGCGTCGAGCGGTTTGGCCCAGAGCTTGGCGCTGTTGGCTCCCCGATACCCTCGCCGCCACTTCGACCCGTTCTCCATGCCCAGGGAGACGAGCAGGGTGCTCCCGTCGGGGCTGATCCGCGGGTCGTAAGGCCAGGACCAGTAGGTGTCGAGCACCGGCTCGGGGTTCCCGCCGACCACCGGGATGCGCCAGGTGCTGGCGTTCGAGGATCGGCTCGAGGTGAAGTAGAGCCACCGGCCGTCGGGGGAGAAGTCCCCGGCCACGTCGTTGCCGCTGTGGAAAGTGAGCTGGCGCGGCTCCCCGCCGCCGGCGGCGACCACGAAGACGTCGTTGTTGCCGAACCGGTCACTGGTGAAGGCGATGGTGCGACCGTCCGGGCTCCAGACCGGCTCCCGTTCGTAGGCCACATGCCCGGTCACCCGGGTGGCTTGTCCTCCGACGGCCGGCACGGTCCAGATGTCCCCCAGGTAACTGAAGGCGATGGTGCCGCCATCCGGGGAGAGGGCCGGGAAGCGCCCGCCGACCAGGCGGCCGGTCTGGGCGGAGGCCGGAACGGGGGTAGCGAGCAGCAGCGCGAGCAGGGTGGTCAACGAGAGGATACGGATGTTCATGGTTCAGTCGCCTCCAGGGCAGCGGGAACGGGTCACCGGGGACACACCAAGTCCGGAAGACCCGGGGCGCATATGTCTGGATCGGGTCCCGGGTCTGGCCGCACCCCGCCATTATCCCGGGGGGGCCGGTGCTCTGCAACCAGATGGCGGGAGGTGTCCGCTGCCGCGACACACCGTCCCGGAACCGGTCAATCGAAGGATCTCCGGGACGGGCATCCGCCATGAACGGACTCCTTCAAGATGTTCGGATCGGAGCGCGGTCGCTGGCCCGCAGCCGGACCTATGCCCTGATCGCCCTGCTCTGTCTGGCCCTGGGGATCGGCGCCAACACCACCATCTACAGTGTGGCCAACACCCTCCTTTACCGCCCACTCCCTATCGGGGAACCCGACCGGGTGGCCATGGTCTATGTCTCCTACGCCGGCGGCCAGTCCTAAGGTCCGGCCTCCTATCCCGACTTCCGTGACCTGCGTGACCGGACCGACGAAGTCTTCACCGGTCTGGTCGGCCAGGCGTTCGCCCCGATCGGTCTGGAAGGGGAGAGTGGGGGCCGGGTGGTGATCGGGATGATGGTCAGCGGCGACCTACGCCCCTTCGTCCGGTACGGTGAAGCCCAGACCGCGCATCAGGTCGAGGGCATTGCCCCGTCCGACCACCCCCGGCCGAAGCCGGTAGTCGAAGCACAGTTCCCCGCCCTCCAGCCGGTCCTCGAAGTGGACGTTGGTCACCTGTCCGGGCAGGTCGTGTTCGATGTCGGCCAGGGCCAGGTCGTGGGTGGTGACCAACCCGATCGCTCCGCGCTCCAACAATCCCCGCACGACCACCCAGGAACCTATCCGACGGTCGTGGCTGTTGGTGCCGTGCAGGATCTCATCCAGCAGGAAGAGCAGGGGACCCTCACCCGCCAGCTCGGTGATCCGGTGCAGGCGGGCGATCTCGGCATAGAAGCGGGAACGCCCGTCCAGCAGGGAATCCTCGATCCGAAGGGTGGCTCCGATCCGCAGGGGGGTCAGTTGCAGACGGTGGGCCCTCACCGGCGCTCCGGCCTGGGCCAGCACGACGTTGGTGCCCACGGTGCGCAGCAGGGTGCTCTTGCCCGACATGTTGGAGCCGCTCACCAGCCAGCAGGCGGTGGCGTTCGTCCGTTCCTTCCTGGACACAATCCCGTGAACTCCACCTGAGACTACATCCGGCGGGTCCGTCGGTCCGGTCGCCAGCCGGACGTCGTTGGGCACCGAGACATCATCGGCCAGCAGGGGGTGCCCCAAACCGACCCCCTCGAAGCGGGGGAGACCGGAGACGAACTCGGGGAAGGGATCGTGGGGGTTCTCCCAGTGGTAGGAGGCCAGCGCCATCAGGGCCTCCCAGTCCCCCAGGGCGTCCAGCCAGGCCGGCACCGAGGGGCCGCAGATCTCCTGCCACCGCTCGATGGACAGGGCCAGGTGGATGGGCAGCAGGAGCAGATAGGCGAAGGGGGCGAAGAGCATGTTGCGGGTCGAGTCGAGCCAGGTGCAGAGACGGTCGAGTCGGGCCACCGCCCGGGAGGCGGTCCTCCCGTCGGCCACCAGAGCGCTTTGCACCGTCCTTAGACGGGGAGCGGTGACCGGTTCCTCCTCGATGCGGGCGACCAGTGCGGCCAGCGCACGCAGGCCCTGACGGACCGGTTCCAGTTCCCGGAGCATGGGCTGGGTCCGACGGGAGGCCAGGACGTAGAAACCCCAGGCGAGCAGGGCGGCCGTCCAGAAGAGGAGGGGGCCGAGGGTGAGGCGGTCCCAGACGAACAGTCCACCCACGACCAGTGCCGTGGCGACCACCGCTCCCAGCCGCAACCGCTGCCGGTGGCTTCTGCCCGGCCCATCCCCGGCCGTGGCCCAGCGCCTCAGGCGCGTGGAAGGGATCGCCGCCGCCGGATCGGTCCGGGTCCCCGCCCGGACGGCCAGTTCCTCGCGTAGGGCGAGGCGGGAGGCCAGCTCGGTTACCGCCGCCTGCCGGCGGGCGATCTCGTTCGGAGGAGCCGGTTCGAGCAGCCATTCGGCCAGCCGGTCGGCCCCGGCCTCGGTGGTGGCGGTACAGAGCCGTTCGAACAGCGAACCCCGGCCGAACAGGTCGAGGTCGATGGCGTAGGGGTGCTCATCCAGGGGGAAACCGGGGTGCTGTAGACCGGTCCCCGGCCAGGTGTGGTCCAGTCGGTGCAGACCCTGCTCATAGTGGTCCCGGGCCAGGCGGGCCCGCTGACGGCTCCCTTCCACCCGGCGGTGGACGACGACCAGCCCGATGAAGACCGCGACCGGCAGGGTCAGCCACCAGCCCGAGAAACCCAGTCCGGCCAGGAGCAGGGCGCCGAGGAGCAGGCCGCCGCCTCCGACGAGCAGCCGCAGGTCGGCCAGCCGGCCCGAGCGGCCCTCGGCCTTCCGGACCTCGGCGTCCCGGGCCTGGTACCGCTCGCGATAGATCCTCTCGGGGTCGTGATGGCTCATGCCGCTCACAGGATACGATGGAGCAGGCGCCTCCACCAACCCGGTGTGTAATACTTACAGGTCATCGACCGCCGACGATTCTCCCTCTATTGTCTCCGGGGACGGCAATAGGACCACACCGAGGAGGAGAAGCATGCGGTTCACGGTGGACGAGGCGCTCTTCGAGCATTTCCCGGGGCTGGTGATCGGGGTGGTGGTGGCCCGAGGGCTGCGTACCCCGGAGGACCCGGCAGCGGTGGAAGGCTTGCTGACGGCGGCCGAGGCCGACCTGCGGACCGAATGGGCGGACCGGCCGGCCCAGGAACACCCACGGATCGCTCCCTGGCGCGAGACCTTCCGGGCGCTGGGTCTCTCGGCCAACAAGATGCACAGTTCCATCGAGGCCCTGGCCCGGCGGGTCCTGAGCGCGAAGGGGGCGCCCCGGGTGCTGCCGCTGGTCGACTTCTACAACGCCGTCTCGCTGCGTCACCGGATCCCCATGGGGGGGCACGACCTGGAGACCCTGGTCGGGGACATCCGGCTGGGCTACACCTCGGGCAACGAACCCTTCCAGGCCATGTTCTCCGACGAGGTGGAACAGGTCGCTTCGGGCGAGGTGGCCTATCTGGACGATGAGGAGGTGCTGACCCGGCACTGGGTCTGGCGCCAGAGCCACAAGGACCGGATGCGGCCCGAGTCGCGGGACGTCTTCGTGCCCATCGATGGGCTGGGAACGGTGGGGGAGGGGGCCGTGCGGGCCGCCCTGGCCGAGGCGGAGACCGGACTGCGGACCCACTTCAGGGCCGTCACCTCGACCGGGCTGGTTACCGCCGAGCGGCCGTTCATGGAGCTGTAGGGCTCTTCAATCACCCCTTGTCGGGTGAAGACGGTCGGCCGAAGCCGGTCAGCCGGCCAGCGCCGGGCGGGGGTTCCCGGCGTGGATGGTGCGCCGAGTACCTGGGCCGAAAGCCGGCCGGTCCGCTTCTTCCTGGAGTTCCTCGACCAGCGCCCGACGGGCGTGGTAGACCCGACTGGCCACCGTCCCCCGCGGGATCGCTTGCAGAGCGGCCACCTCGTCATAACTCAGATCCAGCACATCCTTGAGCACGACGGTCTCGCGCAGGGCGGGGGAGAGTCCATCCAGGGCGTGCTGAAGACGATCGTTCAGTTCCCGGCACATGACGTCCCGATCGGGCAGGTGGGGGTCGACGGTCTCCAGGAGAGGCCTGTCCGGGTCCGATGCCGGGGGATTCGGGACGACCCAGCGGCGACGGCGGCGACGGGTCCGCAGCAGCTCGATGCCCAGCCGTCGGGCGATGGTGGTGAGCCAGGGCAGGAAGGGACGTTCAGGGTCGTAGCGGTCGAGTCTTCGCCAGGCCCGCACGAAGGCATCCTGGGTCAGGTCGCGGGCCTCCTCATGATCCCCCACCAGAGCGTACAGGAAGCGCTGGATCCGACCCTCGTAGGCCCGCACTACGGGGGCGAAGGCCGAACTCTCGCCGCAGCGGCAGCGGAGCAGCAGGTCGCGTTCCTCATCCCTGCTCATCGGTCTGCCTTTCCAGGACCTGGCTCAGCCGTTCGCGGTACCGGTCGAAGGCCTGGCGGCCGTCCCGGGTCAGACGGAGCATGGTGTTGGGCTTCTTGCCCACGAACTGCTTCTCCACCTTCACGTAGCCGGCTTCTTCCAGCCGGCTCAGGTGGGACGAGAGGTTGCCGGCGGTCAACCCGGTCTGCCGCATCAGGAAGACGAAGTCGGCCGAATCGACCACCATGAGCAGCGACATGATCAGCATCCGTGCCGGCTCGTGGATCAGGCGGTCGATGCCCGACAGGGGGCTCTCGTCGGGACCGGTCTCAGGCGGACGCGGCATCGTGGTCCTCCGGGAGCCGGGGGTTGTCGACGAGGAAGCGGACGAAGAGCACCAGGCCGATGACCGTGAGCAGGGCTCCGGAGAGCAGGAAGGCGGTCCCGTCGTCGAAAGTGATCCCGACCGCGATCGATCCGCCCAGCAACAAAGCCTGCAGGTAGCCGCGCTCGAAGTCGCTGGCCCAGGCGAAGAAGGCCCAGGGGATGGTGAAGACCAGACCGACCAGCACCGCCGACTGCAGGCGGTCGAACCCGCTTAGCCCCAGGTCGGTGGCCTGCACCACGACCAGACCGACCTGGGCCAGGACCAGCACAAAGAGCACCCAGGCCCCAATCCGCAGTCGCTTCTTCCGCGCCGGCACCGCCTGGAAGGTGCCCATCCGGGGGTGGGTGAGATAGCGCTTGAGGAGCCCGACACCGATGATCACCACCACGAATCCGATCCAGACGAGCTTGATCCGCACTGGACCGGCGGTGCCGGGTCCGAAGAAGCCGGCGAACCAGACCAGGACGAGGATCAGGCCGATCTGCAGATCGATCAGCCCGTCCTGGAACCGGGAGGTGAAGGTCTTTTTCTCCAGGCGCTTGAGATCGAGAGCTTGTCCCATGATGTCTCTCTCCGTCCGGGGGCCGCACAGGCCTCACGGCAAATGAGTTTGTATCACAAACTATTCTGTATTCTAACCAAGTATACGGTGGGGTCAAGAGGAAGTTTCATCGGGACCGTCCCCAAAGCGGGAAGTGATGGCATCACAGGCAGAAGGCCCATTAGGATGCAGCGGTGAAGCGATCACCCTGGAAACCGCCCCGAACCCCTCTCCTGACCCGTGGTCTGGTGCTGCTGCTCACGCTCCCACTGCTGATCCTCTCCGGCTGCGCCCGCAATCCTCCGGCCCGTATCGTCCAGCAGCTCGCCCCGGTCTGGGTCGAGCGCTCGGAGATACCGGCGACGGATCTGGCCGTCACGGTGGTCTGGGCCTCACCGGCTGAGCGGCGCGAGATGCTGCAGGCTCCTGACCCGGCCGCCTGGATCGAACACTACTGGGATCTCTGGGACCCCTCGCCCGGGACCGAGGACAACGAACTGCTGGAGGTACTGCGTCAGCGGGCCGAGGTGCTGGCGACCCGCTTCCCGGGCACCGAGTTGGCCGATGTCCCGGAACCTTGGATCACCTTCTTCTTCGAGGGCCTCTGGGACTCCCTGGAGCGACGAATATCCGGGCCGGACACTCTTCTCCAACTCGTCTATCAGCGCGGCGGTCCGCGTCGGTCGAGCGTGCGCCCCGGGGACCTGCTGCGGGGCACCCGTCGTCGGGAGACGCCGCAGCTGGACGGTGCTTGGTCGGCCCTGACCGATGCCGACACTCCCCGGGCGGACCGCATCCGAGCCCTGGAGACCATCAGCTGGTACGAACTGCCCGACCTGGCCGTGCAGCTGCTCACCCTGCCGGGCGAGGTGGCCGGGACCCTGGCCGAAGCCTGGGATGGGCGGCTGCTGCGGATGGCCCACCGTATGAGTGTACGGCTGGGGACCGAAGGGGTCCGGCGGATCGCGGCGCTGACCGCACTGAGGGAACCATCGGCCTTCATCCTCCGCAAGGCGGCGCTGCGGGAATACGGCGCGGCCTCGTTCGCGAACGACCTGACGAGTGCCCGTCGCCGTTGGCAGAATCCTGCTCTCCAGGTCGTACGCAACCCCCATCCCCGTCTCTGGAGCGATCCGGAGGGTCTGTTCGCCGCCCTGGCGGTCCGTTACCCGGAACCGGACAGTCCCACCGGCTGGAGCTGGCGCGGGGACGTGGCCCTGGCCCTGGGCCCTCCGGCCGCCTGGACCCGGATCGACCCGGCCGGTCGTCCCTCACGGACCAGTGCCCGGGAGCGATCGGCGAGCGGTCACGACGCCTTCTTCCTCTATGGGAAGGCTGAGATATTGCGCATCCGGCAGGCCCATATGGGCTGGGTTGAGGCCATCCCGGCCGGTGACCTGGTCAGCCAGATGGCCGGAGCTGATCCCACTCATGGCGTGCCTCGTCAGGAGGCCGAACTCCTCTCCCGCACCCTGGGTCAGGTCCTGGAGCGGTCCGAAGGGGCGGGGGGGCTGACCGTCACCCCGGAACTCCTCTCAGGATTGGCTGCCCTGCTGCCGTCGGCCGTATATGACGTGGGTCTGCCCGACCGCTCGAACGTCTTCCCCATCCAGGCCAATGCGGTGGTCCTGCCGGGCCGGGGTGGAGGACAGGAGATACAACTGAGCATGGGGGTGCTGGTCTCCGACGTGGAGGCCGAGCGGGTGGGCGACCATCTCAAGACCGGCTTGATGGCCCGCTGCACCCTGCTGGACGAAGGCGGCCTCATCATCGGGGAAGAACAGCATGTCGGCGGCAGCGTTCTGGAGGAGTGGGCCGACGCCGATGAACTGCCCCATCTGGTGGATGTCTATACCTTCCGTACTCAGGCAGGCCGGCGCACGCTCTACGTCTCGGCCCTCGACCCGACCAGCGGGCGCTCGGGCGGGGTGGTGGTCTTCGTACCTGCCCATGCTGAAGTGGGAGGAAGCGGTCCCCGGCTGAGCGATGTGGTGGTGGCCGGGGAGATCGGGGTGGCTCCGCGTGTGCCCGACCAGTACAGCCGCGGAGAGTATCGGGTCGTCCCCTACCCGGGGAGGACCCTCTACTATGAGGAACCCATGTGGATCTATTACGAGATTCACGACCTGGCCCGCTCCGAGATCGGGGACTACGTCTGGGAGGAACTCTACTACATCGTACCGGAGCGTCCCGGCCAGGGCATCGTGCGTATCCCCAGCCCCGACCTGAGCAACACCATCCGTTCGCCGGTGCAGCGGGCTCTTATGCTCGACCTGACCAGCCGCCGCGGAGCCTACGAGGGACCGGTCATGCTGGTGGTAGTGGTGCGGGACCGTACCTCGGGAGAGTGGGGGGCGAGTGCGGTGAAAGTCACCCTGGTCTCCCGTGGTAGAGGGGACTGAAGGTGGCACCGGGTCCGCTGGCATGAGAGGATAGCAGGGCATGCGCCCGGGCGGCGGCCGGTTGTGGCCCTCCATCGTCTCCGGGATGTCCGCCGCCCGAGGTCCCGCACCGAGACGATGCGGGTCCGTGACCTGGAACAGGGAGACCTCCGATGTCCGAGCAGCCGATCCGCCCGTCCCGGGACCGTTCCGGCAAGTTCCTCTTCGCGCCCGTCCTGGCCGGCCTGTTGCTCGCCGCCGGCTGTGGCGCCTCCGCCCAGGACCCCTATGCCGGACTGCCGGCCGGGTACACCGCCCCCAGCGCCAAGGTCACCGAGCTGGTGAGGGCCATGTCGGTCGATTCGATGGCGGTCATCCTGCAGCGGATGGAGGCCTTTGAGACCCGCAACACGATGTCGGACACGCTCAGCGAGGTCCGGGGCATCGGTGCTGCCCGGCGCTGGATCCACCAGAAGTTCCAGAGCTACTCGCCGCGGCTGCAGGTCTATTTCCAGTCCGAGGCCATCCCCCCCGACAGCCGGGGGCGGGTCACCGGCGGGACCGTACTGACCAACGTAGTGGCCGTTCTGCCAGGCAGCCACCCGGTGCTCAAGGACAAACACATCGTCATGGGCGGGCACTACGACAGCATCAATCTCGACCCGCCGCTCGAAGGGGACCTCTACGACCGGCGTGACCCGAACCGGCCCGCCCCCGGTATCAACGACGACATTAGCGGAGTGGCTACCGCCATGGAGATGGCCCGGGTCTTCTCCCGCCACGAGTTCGACAAGACTCTGGTCTTCGTCGCCTTCGTGGCCGAAGAGCAGGGACTGCTGGGCGCCGGCGTCTTCGCCCGCCGGGCGAAAGCAGCAGGCATGGACATCGAGGCCGTGCTGAACATGGATATGATCGGCAACAGCGTGCGCGGGGGCGGGGCGCCCTCACAGCCGCGCACCGTCAGGGTCTTCAGCGAGGATCCGATGGACTCTCCTTCCCGCCAGATCGCCCGCTTCATGGAGACCATCGGGGAGCGCTACGTACCCGACATGGATGTCGACCTGATGTTCCGGAATGACCGTTTCGGCCGCGGGGGTGACCACACCGCTTTCAACCGCGAGGGCTTCCCCGGGGTCCGCCTGGTGGAAGCCAACGAGGACTACGACAAACAGCACTCCTACAACGACACCTTCGCCAACATGGACTTGGAGTACTTCATCCGGAACGCTCGCATCGAGGCGGCCACCGCGGCCACCCTGGCCGACGCACCGGCGGCCCCGGCCCCGATGCGGCTGGGGCGGGGAGAGGGCTACGACGCCCAACTCCAGTTCCAGCCCGCAGCCGGTGAAGTGAGCGGCTATGTGGTCGCGGTCCGGGCCACCACCGCCCCCCGCTGGGAGCGCTTCATCTGGGTCGCTGAGCCCGAGACGGTCACCCGGGGGGAACGCAGCTGGCTGCAGGTGACGCTGCCTCACGTGGACATCGACGAGGTGGTGCTGGGCGTGGGAGCGTTGGGCGCCGACGGTCATCCATCACTGATCGCCGCCTATCTGCGCTGAGAGTGGGGAAGTTGCCATCGGACCTCGCCGGTCCTACGCTCCGAAGCGGACGGTATCGCACCTGGACCGTGTCCCGGGAGTCCCGACATGCAGCATGAGCGGAGACTGACCCGCTATCAGCACAACATCATCGGCGGCCTCGACCGGGTCTTGTCCGCTGGCGTCTCCCCGGAAGCCCCGGCCGATCTGGACGATCTGCGGCTCATCGTCTTCTCCGACCATCACCGCACCGATCGCAGCCGGACCGATGATTTCAAGATTTGCGAACCGGCCTAT
>CAYUVJ010000017.1:0-14420 GCA_964447955.1 uncultured Gemmatimonadota bacterium | reverse complement strand
GTCACCGACATGCAGCGCACCGTCAAGGGGGAGGTCGTCTCGAGCACCTTCGACGAGCCGGCCGAACGGCACGTGGTGGTGGCCGACATGGTCATCGAAAAGGCCAAGCGGCTGGTGGAGCACGGCCACGATGTGGTCATTCTGCTCGACTCCATCACCCGGCTGGCCCGGGCTCATAACACCGTGGTGCCGCACTCGGGCAAGATCCTGTCCGGGGGTGTGGACGCCAACGCCCTGCAGCGGCCCAAGCGGTTCTTCGGGGCCGCCCGGAACATCGAGGAAGGGGGGAGCCTGACTATCATGGGCACCGCCCTGGTCGAGACCGGCTCGCGCATGGACGAAGTGATCTTCGAGGAGTTCAAGGGGACCGGCAACATGGAGCTGGTGCTCGACCGGCGTCTGGCCGACCGCCGGGTGTGGCCGGCCATCGACATCAACCGTTCCGGGACGCGCAAGGAAGAGCTCCTCCTCTCGGAGAAGGAACTGAGCCGGATCTGGATCCTGCGCAAGTTCCTCAACGAGATGAACCCGGTGGAGGCGATGGAGTTTCTCCTGGAGAAGATGTCGCACAGCAAGACCAACGACGAGTTCCTGGACCTCATGAACCAGTAGGCGGGAACCGGTCGGGTGCAGTGATCCCTTGCCCCGGCGGTCTTCACGACGGAGATTATGGGTGTCAGGGTCGATACCCATCTTCGCAAGATACGAAAGCGTGGTCAGAAGCAGATGAAGCCGGACATCCACCCGGAGTACAAAGAGGTCACCGTCACCTGCGTCTGTGGGAACACCTTCAAGACGCGCTCGACGGCGGATAAGATCGAACTCGAGATCTGCTCCGAATGCCACCCGTTCTACACGGGGAAGCAGAAACTGGTCGACACGGCCGGGCGGGTGGAGCGGTTCCGCAAGCGGTACGCGGCGGCCGAGGCCGCCGGTTCGGGGAAGGGCGGCAAGAAGAAGAGCTGAGCAGAGCGCGCCGTCCTCTCCGGGTGATGGGCCGTCGGACGGATATCCCGGCGGCGCATCACCCGTTTTCTTTACCCGCGGGGCTTGAAACCGCCGCGGCCTCCGGACGTCATGACCGGGGGGAGCGCACGAGGCAGGCACCATGTTCACAACTCGTCGAGAGGCCGAAGCCCGGTTGGAGGAACTCCGGACCTTGCTGGCCGACCCGCGTACGCTCTCGGACGGGCGGCGTTCCCGCGAGGTGGGACGGGAGCACCACCGCGTCGAGGAGCTGGTGCGGGTGTGGCGGGCGTACGACCGGCTGCGGAGCGATCTGGAAGAGGCCCGGCGGATGGTGCGGGAGGAGACCGATCCCGAACTGGTCGAACTGGCCGAGTCCGAGGCCGTGAGCGCCGAACAGAGCCTGCGCGAGCTACGTCCGGAGCTGGAGGGTCTGCTGGTGCCCCGCGACCCCGATGACGACCGTAATGTGATCATGGAGATCCGGGCCGGTACCGGAGGGGAGGAAGCGGCCCTCTTCGCCGCCGATCTCTTCCGTATGTACAACCGCTACGCCGAGCGTCAGGGGTGGCGCACTGAGGTCATGAACACCAGTCACGCCGAGGCGGGCGGGTTCAAGGAGATCACCTTCCTGGTGACCGGCGAGGAGGCCTATGGCCGTCTGCGCTGGGAGAGCGGGGTCCATCGGGTCCAGCGGGTGCCGGTGACTGAGGCCCAGGGCCGCATCCATACCTCAGCCGCCTCGGTGGTTGTGCTCCTCGAGGCCGAGGAGGTCGAGGTCGGCATCGACCCGGCCGAACTCCGAATCGATGTCTTCCGCTCCTCCGGACCGGGGGGGCAGAGCGTCAACACCACCGATTCGGCGGTCCGGGTCACCCACCTGCCGACCGGACTGGTGGTGAGCTGCCAGGACGAGAAGAGCCAGCACAAGAACAAGGCCAAAGCCCTCAAGATCCTGCGTTCGCGGCTGCTGGTACGGGCCCGGTCCGAGCAGGCCGCCTCGGAGGCGGCCGAACGCCGCCAGATGGTGGCCGGTGGAGACCGTTCGGCCAAGATCCGGACCTACAACTACCCGCAGAACCGGGTAACCGACCACCGCATCGGTCTGACCCGGCACGATCTCCCGGCCATCCTGGACGGAGAACTGGACGGAATGATCGACCGGCTGCGCCTGGAACTGGGGGGCGGCGCCCGGCTCGAGATCGATCTGGAGGTGGCTGGATGAGCGCCGTGCTCTCCACCGGACTGCGGCAGCGGCTCGAGGAGACGGCCGAACGTCTTGCCGAGGCCGGCATCGAATCCCCACGGGCCGAAGCCGAAGGGCTGTTGGCGGCTGCCATCGGACCGGTCCAGCGACACACCCTCTATCTCGAGGAACGCGACCTGACCGGTGCCGAGCAGCAGCGGCTCCAGTCCCTGGTGGGTCGCCGGCTGGCCGGCGAACCCCTGCAGTACATCACCGGGGAGGCCGCCTTCCGCATGCTCACCCTCAAGGTCGACCGTCGGGCCCTCATCCCCCGGCCGGAGACCGAGGGACTGGTCGGGACGGCACTGCGCCTGATGGGTTCCCAGGAGCAGGTCGTCGTCCTGGATGCGGGGACCGGGAGTGGGGCCATCGCCCTCGCGGTGGCCGCCGAACGCCCCTCCTGGTCCGTGCTGGCCGCCGATCTGAGCCCGGCCGCCCTCGACCTGGCCCGGGAGAATGCGGCCCGGTTGGGCCTGGGCCGTGTCCAGTGGCTCGAGGCCGACATCACCAACCTGGTCTTCTGGCGCATTCTGCCGGTCCTCGACCTGGTCATCGCCAACCCCCCCTATGTGGCCACAGGTGAATGGGCGGGACTGGCGCGTGGGATCACCGAGCACGAACCGACAGGGGCCCTGCTGGCCGGGGAGAGTGGACTGGATGTGATCGCTCCGCTGCTCGAGGGGGCGTCGATGCGGGTCAAACCGGGAGGGCTGGTGGTGATCGAGATCGGTGAGACCCAGGGAGAGGCCGTGACCGGGCTGGCCCGGGCCAACGGCCTCTCCGACGTAAGGGTCGCACCCGACCTGTCGGCACGGCCCCGTTATCTCATCGCCGAGCAGAGACGGAGTCCGGCCTGATGGACCTCTTCAAGATCCGAGGTGGCGTCCCGCTGCGGGGGAGCGTCCCCGTGGAGGGTTCCAAGAACGCGGCCCTGCCGATACTGATCGCCGCCCTGCTGGCCAAGAAGGGGGTCAGCGTGGTCCGCAACGTGCCGGAGCTGCGGGACATCCACACCGCCCTCCGGGTGCTCGAGCACCTGGGCGTGAAGACCACCTGGGACCGCGCTTCGGGTACGGTCACCCTGGATGCGAGTGTGCTCACCGGGGACGACGCGCCCTACGACCTGGTCAAACAGATGCGGGCCTCTTTCCTGGTCATGGGACCGCTGCTGACCCGCCTGGGCAGGGCCCGGGTCAGTCTGCCGGGGGGATGCGCCATCGGTCCCCGGCCGGTCGACCAGCACCGCAAGGCCTTCATCACCATGGGGGCGAGCATCCGGGACGAAGGGGGCTACATCGTGGCCGAGGCCGCTCCACTGCGGGGGGCGACCGTCTATTTCGACCGCCCTAGCCACACCGGCACAGAGAATGTCGTGATGGGGGCGGTCCTGGCCGAGGGGACCACCACGATCGTGAACGCCGCCTGCGACCCCGAGGTGGTCGACCTGGCCGAAGCCCTGAACCGGGCCGGAGCCCGTATCCAGGGGGCGGGCAGCACCATGATGGTGGTCGAAGGGGTGCGCTACATCGGACCGCTCGACCATACGGTGATGCCCGACCGGCTGGAGGCGGGCACCTTCCTCTACGCCGGTGCCGTCACCGGCGGCGAGGTCCGGGCCGAAGGGGCACGGGCCGAGCATCTGGGTATGGTCCTGGCCAAGTTCGCCGAGATGGGGATCGAGACCTCGGTCGATGAGGGCGGAGTGCTGGTAAGGGCCGGCCGACGTCCCCGGGCTTTCAGTGCGATCACCTATCCCTACCCCGGCTTCCCGACCGACCTGCAGGCCTCGATCATGGCGGTGGCCTGTATCGCCGAGGGGACCAGCAGCATCCGGGAGACGGTCTTCGAGGACCGTTTCCTGCATCTGGCCGAACTGGCCCGGCTGGGCGCCCAGATCCGCACCGTGGGGGACGAGGCCACGGTGGTGGGGGTCGAGCGGCTCCAGGGGGCAGCGGTCATGGCCAGCGACATCCGGGCCGGGGCCGGGCTGGTCCTGGCCTGTCTGGCCGCCGAGGGGGAGTCGACAATCGCCCGGGTCTACCACATCGATCGCGGCTATCAGCGGCTCGAGGAACGTCTGGCGGTGCTCGGGGCCGACATCCGGCGCGAGAGGGGTGAGGCGTGAGTCAGGACGCCTTCGTCCACCTGCACAACCACAGCGAGTACAGCCTTCTGGACGGTGCCTGCCGCATCCGGGACATGGTGGGCCAGGCGGTGGAGTGGGGGATGCCCGCGCTCGCACTGACCGACCACGGTTCCCTGCATGGGGTCATCGAGTTCTACCGCGAGGCGGTCGGCGCGGGGATCAAACCGATCATCGGCTGTGAGGTCTACGTCGCCCCCGGCGACCGGCGCGACCGCCGGGCCCGCCAGGGCGAGATAGCCTGGCACCTGGTCCTGCTGGCCCGAAACGACAAGGGTTACCGGAACCTGATGAAGCTCTCGAGTCTGGGCTACCTCGAGGGGTTCTACTACAAGCCCCGGGTCGACAAGGCCCTGCTGCGCCAGTACTCGGAAGGACTGATCGCCCTCTCGGCCTGTCTGCAGGGCGAAGTGACCTCGCATAACATCAACGGACGCCGGGACGCGGCCAAGAAAGCGGCCCTTGAATACCAGGATATCTTCGGCGAGGAGAACTTCTACCTCGAGGTCCAGCACCATGACATCGAGGCCGAGATCCGCAACATCGATGCCATGATCTCGCTCTCCCGGGAACTGGGTATCCCGCTGGTGGCCACCAACGACGTCCACTTCATGAAGCCCGAGCATGCCGACAGTCACGAGGTGCTGCTCTGCGTACAGACCGGCAAGACCCTGAGCGATACCGACCGGATGCACTCTAACAGCAAGCTCTACTTCCGTCCCTACGAGGAGATGGCCCGGCTCTTCGCCGGAATCCCCGAGGCCCTCTCCAACACGGCGGTCATCGCCGAACGCTGCAACCTGGTCCTGGAATTCGACCAGATGCACCTGCCGCGCTACCCGCTGCCGGCCGGGTTCTCCTCCCTGACCGAGTACATGCGGCATCTGGCCTTCGAAGGGGCCCTGCGCCGTTATCCGGTCCTGACCCCCGAGCTGGAGCAGCGGCTCGAGTACGAACTGGGCATCATCGACCAGATGGGGTTCGCCGGGTATTTCCTGATCGTGGCCGACTTCACCCAGCAGGCCCGCCGGATGGGGATCCCGGTGGGTCCCGGACGAGGCTCGGCCGCGGGAAGCCTGGTCTCCTACTGCCTGGGAATCACCAACATCGATCCCATCAAGTACGACCTGCTCTTCGAACGCTTCCTGAACCCCGAACGGGTCTCGATGCCCGATATCGACATCGACTTCTGCTACGAGCGGCGCAACGAGATCATCCGCTATGTGGTCGACAAGTACGGGGAGGAGAGCGTCTCCCAGATCATCACCTTCGGGACGATGAAAGCCCGGGCGGCGGTCCGGGACGTGGGGCGGGTGATGGGTCTGCCCTACAGCGAGGTCGACCGTCTGGCCAAGCTGGTGCCCGAGACCCTGGGGATCGAACTCGAACAGGCCCTCCATCAGGAACCCGCCCTCCAGGAGGCCATCACCGCCGACGACCGATATCGCCGCCTCTTCGAGCACGCCAAGGTCCTGGAAGGGCTCGCCCGGCACGCCTCGACCCATGCCGCCGGGGTGGTCATCACCCCCGGCCCGCTGACCGACTTCGTCCCTCTCTACCGCGGCAGCCGGGGGGAGGTGACCACCCAGTACAGCATGACCGACGTGGAACACGTCGGCCTGCTTAAAGTCGATTTCCTCGGGCTGAGGACCCTGACCGTGCTGCACGACGCCCAGCAGCTGGTGGAGCGGGGACGGGGAGAGACGATCGATCTGGACGAGCTCCCCCTGGATGACCGGGCCACCTACGAGCTGTTCAGCCGGGGGGACACGGTCGGCATCTTCCAGTTCGAGTCGAGCGGTATGCGTGACTATCTGCGCAAGCTCCGCCCCACCGTCTTCGACGACCTGGTAGCCATGAACGCTCTCTACCGGCCCGGCCCCCTCGGCTCCAACATGGTGGACGATTTCATCGACCGTAAACACGGCCGGAAGCGTCCCGAGTACCCGCATCCCGCCCTCGAATCGATCCTGGAGAGCACCTACGGCATCATCGTCTACCAGGAACAGGTCATGCGCATCGCCTCGGAACTGGCCGGCTTCAGCCTGGGGGAGGCCGACCTGCTGCGCCGGGCCATGGGTAAGAAGAAGGCCGAGGTGATGGAGGAACAGCGGGAGAAGTTCATGGCCGGGGCCGGCGCTCGGGGGGTCGACCGGGCGACCGCCGAGCGGGTCTTCGAACTGATGGCCTTCTTCGCCGGCTACGGGTTCAACAAGAGCCACTCGGCCGGCTATGCCCTGGTGGCCTATCAGACGGCCTGGTTCAAGGCGCACCATCCGGCCGAGTTCATGGCCGCGACCCTCTCGAGCGAGATGAGTGAGTCCGACCGGGTCGTCATCCTGATCGAGGAGGCCCGTCGGCTGGGGCTGGAGGTGGCGCCCCCCGATGTCAACGAGTCGGAGGAGAAGTTCAGCGTCACCGGACGCGGGGTGATCCGCTTCGGGTTGGGAGCGGTCAAGAACGTGGGACATGGGGCCATCGCCTCGATCCTGGAAGCCCGCCGGGAAGGGGAGCGGTTCGAGAGTCTGACCGGATTGCTCGAACGCACCGACCTCAAGTCGGTCAACAAACGGGTCCTGGAGAGCCTGGTCGCAGCCGGAGCCTGCGACAGCCTGGGTGGGCACCGAGCGCAGCTCATCGCCGCCCTGGGACGCGAGCTGGAGGCAGCTCAGAAGCGGCAGAGCGAGAAGGAGAAGGGGCAGGTCAGTATGTTCGAGCCCGCCGGCGACGGCGGAGCCGTCCTGGAGACCCACGAGGCGGGGCTGCCCGACGTGCCGGAATGGGGTCTGCACGAGATGCTGACCCGGGAGAAAGAGTCGCTCGGTTTCTACGTCTCCGGACATCCGCTGGAGCGTCACCGGGACGAGGTCAACGCCTTCGCCACCGCCCGGTTGGGAGAAATGGAAGGACAGGCTGACAACAGCTTGGTCACCGTGGCCGGGATCGTCACGGGGGTGAACCGCAAGACCGACCGCAAAGGCAACCCGTTCGCGTTCGTCACCCTCGAGGATTTCTCCGGCTCGGCCGAGATGCTCGTCTTCAGTGAGACCTACCAGCAGTACAGTGAACTGATCCAGGCGGATAACATGGTCCTCGTCAAGGGACAGGTATCCAAACGAGAGGGAGACAGTCCGAAGGTCAGGGTGAGCGAATTCATCCCTCTCGACCAGGTCCGCTCCCGACTCACCCGGGCCCTGCATCTGCTGCTGGTGAGCGACGAGGGGGCGACGAGCGCCCGCCAGGCCCGGGCCATTCTGGACGAGCATCCCGGAGAAGTTCCAGTGTACATTCATCTTGAGCACGGGGAGGAGGGACCGCCGCTCCGACTCCGCTCACGTGACGCCCGCATCGATCCGGCCGGTCCCCTGCTGGACCGTCTCAAGACCGTCCTGGGTGAGGAGAATGTCTGGGTCAGTACCTGACGTCCGCCGCCGGATCACCGGCTTCGCGCCGTTGAAAGGCGCGCTCATGCTGACCGCCCTGGCGGCCGCCGGCTGTGCCTATTCCTTCAGCTCCGGTCTGCCCTCCCACATCCGCACCGTCGCCGTGCCGGTCTTCGCCAACGAGACGAACGAGTTCGGGGTAGCCGAAGAGGTCACCGACCAACTGGTGGCGGGCCTGGTCCGGGACGGTACCCTGCGGGTCGTCTCCGACGAGGCCGAGGCCAGTGCGGTGATCATCGGTACGGTTCGGACCTATGCCGAAGAGCCCAGCGGATACACCCGGGACGAGCGGGTGGAGCAGTACAGCATCCGGATCACGATCACCGTGCGCTTCTACGACCAGGTCCGGGACGAGGTACTGTGGGAGTCGGAACGGGTCTTCGGCACCTCGCTCTACGAGAACCGGGGGCCGGAGTACCGGACCAACGGTCGTGAAGCCGCCATCAGCCAGGTCGTCGAAGAGGTGTTGAGCGGCGTCGTCGCCGGCTGGTGAGCATGCCCCGGATATCCCCCGTACGCCGATTCGGACCACGGATCCTCCGGGCGACCATGGTCCTCTTCGTGCTCACCGGTTGCGCTTCCTCCAGTCGCTGGCGCAGTCCCGAACCCTCCGGATTGCGGTATCGTCCCGATGAGATCGACCTGGCCGTGACCACCGCCCTGTTCCGGGATTCGGGACAGGAAGGTTGGGTGATCCACGTCCATGCCTCGTTCCCCCGTAATCGACTCCTCTTCCTGCATGAAGAGGGCCCGACCGGTCTCCTCTGGCGAGCCGAGTACGAGTGGCGGGTGGTGGTCCGATCAGGTCGGTCCACTCAGGTCGGGGGTGGTGTGTATGCTAGGTCGGTCGTACTGGCCCCCGGCGAGCGTCCCGAGGATCCGGGGTCGTGGCTGCGGGTCTTCCAGGCGGTGACCGTACCCCCCGGCCGTTATCGGGTGGAGGTCACCGTGGTGGACCTCAACTCCGTCCGGCGGGGAGGACGCGGGGTCGAGGTCGAAGGATTCGCCTACCTGGCCGGGGAAGCGGGGGTGAGCGGGCTGGAACTTATGGAGGTGCCGTCTCCGGGCGAGGCCGGTGAGGCCGAACGGCATGTCCGCGAGGTGCTGGCGGCCGCGCGTACCGAGGAGACGGCGACGGAGGTCGGTCTCTATCTCGAGACCTACAACCTGCCGCCGGAAGCCCGCATGATCTGCCGCCTCACCGACGAGGCGGGGGCCGCCGTCCGTTCATGGGAGCGACCCGCCCCGGTCGGAATGAGGGTGCCGGTTCGGGACACCCTGGACATCGCCGGACTGATCGAAGGGGATTATCGCCTGCAGATCAGTGTGGAGGGAGTGGGCGCACGGCCCCTGGTCCGCGAACACCCCCTCTACATCCAACGGCCGCTGCTGGTGGATGGACAGGACCGCGAGGCGACGCTCGAGCAGGCCGGGCTCTTCGCTCCGCCGGAGGTGGTGGAACGATTGGGTATCCTGGAAGAGGAAGCCCGGGTGGCATTCATGGACAGTCTCTGGCGGGACCTCGACCCGACTCCCGAAACGGCGCGGAACGAGGTCCGCGAGGAGTTCATCCGAAGACTCCGGTACGCCGAACAGGAGTGGACGGTCGGGCGAAGACACGGCTGGCGGACCGACATCGGGCGCATCTACGTCGCGTATGGGGAGCCGGACGAGGTGCGGGATGCCCGCACCCAGAGGCCGGCGCTGGGACCTCTGGACGAACCGGTCGAGATACGCACCCAGACCTGGATCTACCGGGAGCCGCCGGCCGTCTTCCGGTTCGAGTTCGACCGGGACCGCGGCTGGTCCCTGGTCCGCGAAGGAGGCGTCCCGCCGCCGGGGGTCGGCCGCGGGGCGGCAGCGCACATCCAACCGAGCGAGAGGAGCGGGGGATAGTATGGCGTTCACGCCCAGAGAGGTACTCGACATCGTCAAGGAGAACTCCGTCGAGCTCATCGACCTGAAGTTCATGGACTACCCGGGCCAGTGGCAGCACTGCACGGTCCCGGCCAACAAGCTGGACGAAGAAGCGTTCGAGGCCGGTTTCGGTTTCGACGGCTCCAGCATGCGGGGCTGGCAGCGTATCTTCGAGAGCGACATGCTGATCGTCCCGGATCCTGACACCGCGCTGCTCGATCCCTTCTATGAGACCAGGACGCTCAGCCTGATCTGCGACATCTACGACCCGGTCACCAAGAAGCGCTACGACCGCTGTCCCCGCTTCATCGCCTCGAAGGCCGAGGCCTACCTGAAGAGCACCGGGATCGCCGACGCGGCCTACTTCGGTCCCGAGGCGGAATTCTTCGTCCTCGACGACATCCGGTACTCCGCCGAAGCCCATCAGGCCTCCTACCACATCGACAGTCAGGAAGGGCAGTGGAACACCGGTCGGGAAGAGAATCCCAACCTGGGGCACAAGCCACGCTTCAAAGAGGGCTACTTCCCGGTCCCACCCCACGACTCGATGGCCGATATCCGCAACGAGATGGTCCAGATCATGCGCTCCCTGGGGGTCGACGTCGAAGCCGCTCACCACGAAGTGGCCACCGGCGGTCAGATGGAGATCGACGTACGCTTCGACTCCCTGCTGACCATGGCCGACAAGATGATGCTCTACAAGTACGTGGTGAAGAACGTGGCCCGGCGGCGGGGTAAGACGGCCACCTTCATGCCCAAGCCGCTTTACGGGGACAACGGGTCCGGGATGCACACCCACATCAGTCTCTGGAAGGGCGAGGTCCCGCTGTTCTATGGGGAGAACTACGCCAATCTGAGCGATGAAGCCCTCTATTTCATCGGCGGGGTCCTCAAGCACGCCCGGGCCATCACGGCCATCACCAACCCGACCACCAACTCGTACAAGCGGCTGGTGCCGGGGTTCGAGGCGCCGGTCAACCTGGCCTACAGCCAGCGTAACCGGTCGGCCTCGATCCGTATCCCGGTCTACAGCCAGGCGCCCAAGAGCAAGCGGGTCGAGATCCGCTTCCCCGACCCGACCTGCAATCCCTATCTCTCGTTCAGCACCCTGCTGCTGGCCGGGCTGGACGGGATCCAGAACAAGACCGACCCGGGCGAACCGCTCGACAAGGACATCTACGACCTGCCCCCCGAGGAACTCGCTTTGGTCCCGTCGACCCCGGGGAGTCTGGAAGAGGCTCTCCAGGCCCTGCGCGAGGACCACGAGTTCCTGCTCAAGGGGGACGTCTTCACCGAGGACTCGATCAACGCCTGGATCGAGTACAAGATGGAGCGCGAGGTCAAACAGATGCGCCTGCGGCCCCACCCCTACGAGTTCGTGCTCTACTACGACGCGTGAGGTCGGAAGGCGCCGTCGACGGGATACGGGCCCGGTTCCAGCAGGATCGGGCCCGTCTCGTCTCCCGCCACCGCCAGGGGGCGGGTGGCGGGACCATGGTGCGCGCTTACGGCCGCCTGGTGGACGCCACCCTGCATACGCTGGACGAAGAACTCCTGCCGAACGATGCCGGGCTGGCCCTGGTGGCGGTGGGCGGCTACGGCCGGGGAGAGCTGGCCTTCGAATCCGATCTCGACCTGCACCTCTTCCATCCGGGGCCCGATCCTCCGGAAGGCACCCGGTCCTTCATCCAATCCCTGTGGGACCTGGGCCCCCGCATCGGGCACCAGGTGGTCACCCCGGACCAGGGGCTGGTTCTGGCCGGTTCCGATCCCAAGATCCTGACCGCCTACCTCGAACAACGTCCCCTGTGGGGTGAAACCGCACTGGTGGAGGGCTTCGACCGCCGATTGCGCCGTGAGATCCTGGGACCCCGCCAGGAACACTTCCGGGACTACAAGGTGGCTGAGTTGGAGCGGCGGCACCGCGAGGCCGGGGACACCGTCTACCTCTCCGAACCCGATATCAAGGAGTCTCCGGGGGGCCTGCGGGACCTGCATACCCTGCTCTGGCTGAGTAATGCGGCCGGGGGGCCCCACGGATGGTCCGACTATCTGACCGAACACAGCACTGCCGGTGAGGACTGGCAGCGGCTGCAGGGCGCCTGGGACCTGCTCTGGCGGGTGCGGAACACCCTCCACCTGCTCAAGGGTCGACCCTGGGACCGGCTCGACCACACCAGCCAGCAGCGACTGGCGGACGACCTGGGCTTCCGTGGGCGGCGGGGACACCTGCCGGTGGAGGTCTTCATGCGGGAGTACTACCAGGCCGTCTGGGAGGTCTATGCGTTCACCCGTTTGCAGCTGGTCCGTTCAGGGATCGAACTGAAGGGGGGCGGACCGGCCTCTCTGGCCGTGGTAGCGGCCGGAGAGGGTGCCGTCCGCTGGTCCCCCGAAGACCTGGAAGAGGTCCCGCTGGCCGTGGTCAACGGGTTCCGGAAGCTGGCTCTCGACCGGGGACGACTGGCCGGTGAGACGGCCGACTACCTGCATCGTCACGGTCGCCGCCTGGGAGCGGCCGCCCGGGCCCATCCCGGACACGGACGGCTCCTGCTCGACCTGCTGGCGAGCCCGTACGCCGCCTGGTCGCTGCACGCCATGCACCAGTTGGGCGTGCTGGGGGGACTGCTCCCCGAATTCGCCCGGCTGACCGCCCTGGTCCAGTTCGATCCCTACCACCACTACACGGTGGACGAACACACGCTGCGCATGCTGGACGAACTGGAGACCCTGCTGGCCGGAGCCGGATCCGCAGTGACCGGACAACTCCCCCTCGACCGATGGCGTCCGTCCGACCCCGATCTGGCCCGGCTGCGTCTGGCGGTGCTCTTCCACGACATCGCCAAGGGGACCGGATCCGGACGGCATGCCGAGCGGGGGGCGCGCATGCTCCGCCGGGCCGCCCGGCGGCTCGGTCTCGACCGCAGCGGGACCGACGACGCCGTCTTCCTGGTCCGTCATCACCTGCTGCTGAGCGAGGCCGCCCAGCGTCGGGACGTGCGGGAGCAAGCCCTCTTGAGGCGTCTTCATCGGGTGGTCCACAATCCCCGCCGGCTCCACCTGCTGGCCTTTCTGACCCTCTGTGACCAGGCCGCCCTCGGCCCGGGCTCGCTCACCCCCTGGAAAGTGCGCCTGCTGGTCGACCTGGTGGAGCGGCTGGAGGACTTCATGGCGGGTCATCCCGCCCCCGGGCCGGAGGCGGAACAGGCCCGGGCCCTGCGCGAGGTGCCGGCGGAGCGGCGCGAGGAGGCGGCCGCCTTCCTGGCCGCCATGCCCCCGCACTACCTGCGTGACCTCGACCCCGACCGGATCGTGGCCGACCGCGACCTGGTGGCCGCCTGGCAGGCCGGTGACACCTCCGACCGGGTGGTCCTCGACTTCGACCACCGCCCCGAGGGGACTATGCTGAGCGTGGTCACCCGCGACCGCGCCGAACTGCTCGCCCGGCTCTGCGGCCTGCTCGCCGCACTGGATGTGACCATCCTGCACGCCCGCATCAGCACCCGGCTCGACGGAGTGGTCTTCGACCGCTTCCAGGTGGCTGACGCCGGCGGCGGTCCGATCTCCTCCGAACAGTGTCTGGCAGTGACCCGAGAGGTCGAGGACGCCCTGTCGGGTCGGCTCGACGTGGAGGAGATGCTCCAGGCCCACCGGACCCGCTTCCGGCTGCGTGACCGCCCCCGCATGGAGCACCCCGTGCGGGTGATCTTCGACCCGGTCGCCTCCGACCGCTACACGGTGGTCGAGATCCGGGCCGGAGACCACGTCGGCCTGCTGCACGACGTGACCCGGGCCATGGCCGACCTGGGGGCGGCCATCCACCAGGCCTTCGTGACCACCGAAGGGGAACGGGCGGTGGACGCCTTCTACGTCACTGACCCGCTGGGCGCCCCCCTGGACGAAGCCACCCGCACCCACCTCGCCGAACGGCTGCGGGAGGTCCTGGAGGGCTGAACCCGCCAGGAACGACGACCACCTGATGAACGGGGAGGTCAAGATGCTGCATGAGGTCCATCAACACATCGTCTCGGAACTCCATCAGAGTTCGCGCACCGACACGGTCTTCGTGGTCAGTGCGGTGCTCTTCAACCTGGTGGTACTCGGGATCAACTGGGGGGTCGCATCGACCGCCCGTCAGGCCGAGCAGCCGGGGGGGAGCGATTTCATCCTGGTGGTGCTGGTGCTGGCAACCCTGCTGATCAGCGCTTTCTCGCTGCGGGCGCTCATCGCCGGGAGCCAGACCCGGACCCGGCTCGTCACCGGACTGATCGAGATGTACCGGGACCAGGGGGTCGACAAGTACTACGACCCGCAGATGCTGGACACCTACCGGGTCCGTTACCGGCTGTTCGCAGCGGTCGTGTCGGTGCTGGCGGCGATCGCGGTCCTGGTGCCCCTGGTCGAGCGCTTCAGCGGATAGGACCGGCCGCCCCAAGACCTACTTCGCCATCTCTACTGGGCGGCGGTCCGGCTCTTCGGCTGGCTGGTCTACGGGGCGAAGAAACGGAAGCGGGGCTGGCGGGGGAGCGGGGCCTCCGTCGGGGAACTCGCCTGAGATCGCCGATGGGGGAATGCTGCGACTGGACACCTACGGCCACTACGCCCGGCACACCGCCGTGATCGTGCGCTAGCGGATGGCGCGGTCTGCATGACCGTCTGGCTCGGAACGATAATCTATCCTGTCGATTCAATTTGTAATAGAATGGCG
>CAYUVJ010000016.1:13784-14756 GCA_964447955.1 uncultured Gemmatimonadota bacterium | reverse complement strand
AAGATGGGGGTATCGACGTTCAGGAAACCGTTGCTGTCCAGCCACTCCCTGATGGCCCGGATGACCCGGGCGCGGACCCGCAACACCGCCCACTGCCGCCGTGAGCGGATCCACAGGTGCCGGTTGTCCAGCAGGAAGGCGGCCCCATGCTCCTTGGGAGTGATAGGGAAGTCGACGGCCAGTTGGTAGACTTCGAGCCCCCCCTCGGCCACCACCAGTTCGAAACCGCCGGGCGCGCGCGGATCGGCTCTGACCTCACCGGTCACGGCCAGCGAACTCTCCTGGGTGAGCTGATCGCCCAATGCGAAGGTCGCCTCGTCGGTCCGGTCCTGACGGACCACACATTGGATGAGGCCGGTGCCGTCCCGCAGCAGCAGGAAGTGGATCCCGCCGCTGGAACGCTTGTTGTAGAGCCACCCCCGCAGTGTGACGGTACGGCCCTCGTGGCCTCCGATGTCGCGGACGAGTGTCTGTTCCATGATCGATCACTGCCTGTCATGAGGCGTAAGAAGCGACGTCCGGCCAAGATAGGAGCCGCCCGCAGGCAAGTCAACGCACCGGCCGGAACCACTCAGACCCGGAAACGGCCGGCCTGGAACTCCAGGAAGTCGATCAGGGTGTGGATCAGCTCGTAGACGGCCGGGTCGGAAGTGGGGTACTCGATCCGCACGCTCCCTTCCCCGTGGAAGAGCAACAGCCGTCCCTGGGTGGCCCGCAGGCCCTGGATCTCATGGAAGGGAATCCGGCTCTGCCGCTCCTTGCTGGCCAGATGGAGCCGGTGGTTGGTGACCACCAGGCTTATCTTCTGTTCCTTGCCCCCCCAGGCCCGAATCCTCCCCCGCACATTCACCCCGCGGGCGAAGGTCTTCTTCGGGACCACGACCGCCAGCACCTTCTCCCCCTCGCCCAGCTTCAGACTGACGTCGGGGGTGGTCCGGAAACCCCACTCGGCGGCCGCCGGAGAGGAGGCGA
>CAYUVJ010000016.1:0-13774 GCA_964447955.1 uncultured Gemmatimonadota bacterium | reverse complement strand
CCTTCAGCGCTCCTTCGGCCGCGCCCACCGCCTGGGCCAGACTCTGGCCGCAACGGTCGCAGCGGGCCCGCTGGGCACTGTTGCGGAACTGGCAGGAGGGGCAGACCCAGTGCAGGGGAGCGGCGCACTGGGCGCAGGTGGTACGCTGGCCCGGCTGACGGGTGCCGCAGACCGGACAGTGGACCCAGTCCTCGATGGCCGTTCCGAACCAGGGATCGACCACCTCCCTTTCCCCCTCCTCCTCGATCATCTCCTCGTCGATCGTCTCCTCGTCCGACACCGGGGGCAGGAGAATGTCCTCCTCCTCCTCCTCCTCTATTTCTTCCTTCGCCGTCTCCTCTTTAATCTGTTCTTCCTCCCACGCCAGGGCCGGGACGGTGTCCTCCGGGGCCGGGACGGTGTCCTCCGCTCCTTCATCCTCCCCGGCGGCTTCGATGGACTGTTCCCCGAGCATCTCTTCATCCTGGTCGGTGTCGGCGAACGGTACGATGAGGGCTTCCTGTGCCTCCGGTTCTTCTCCGGCCGGGGGATGCCATTCCTCGATCCGAGCGGCCAGTTCCTCTACGCTCAGGTCGGCGTCCAGGCGTTCCTCCGCTTCGATCCGGTCAAGCGCATCCTCGGCGGCCCGGCGGTCGAGTTCGGCCTCAGCCTGGTTGATCTCCTGTTCCTCTTCGGGTGTGGGCGCCCCGGCGGAACGAAGGAAGTGGTAGTAGTGGTAACCGTCCTGGGTGCTGCGGTCGAGGTCCCGGATGGCCATGTAGACCTCCCGGGCGGTGATCCGGCGTACTCCCCGGCTGTGCCCCACCACCAGAGCCAGGTCGGCCACCGTGCAGATGACCCGCGGGATCCCCTTGGCGTAGCGGAAGATCTCCTTCACCGCGTCCTCAGCAAAGAGCTGCGGCCCCTCGTAGCCGGCTACCCGGACCCGGTGCTCCAGCATGCGGCCGGTGTCGACCAGGTCCATGCTGTGCAGGAAGAAACGAACCGGCAGACGCTGATAGAGCTCGGGATAGTGCTTCATGACCGCTTCGAGCTCGTGCTGACCGCTGAAGATGAAAGTGAGCAGGAAGGTGTCGCCGACCGTGTAGTTCAGGAGCACCCGGAACTCCTGGAGCAGTTCGGGCCGGTCGGCCAGGAGCTGCCCCTCGTCCAGGATGAAGATGCAGCGCTCCCCCCGCTCATGCATCTCCATGAGGGCCTCACGGAGCTGGAGAAGGTTCTGGATCTTCTCCCCCCGGGTCTCACCGAAGCCGAGCTGACGCAGGATCTCCCAGAGGACCTGGTTGGGGGTCAGGGTGGGATGATCGATGAAGACCACCCGGTAGCGTTCGTCGGCGTTCTGGTGCAGATCTTTCTCGAGTCGCCGCAGCACGCTCGTCTTACCGTCACCGGGATTCTCGCTGACCAGCAGGGCGCCTCCCTTGTTGCTGGCGATGGCGTACTGCAGGCGGAGCATGCACTCCCGGTGCTGCTTGGAGAGGTAGAGCATGTCCGGGTCGGGGGTCAGCGCGAAAGGCGAGCGGCGGAATCCCCAGTAATCGAGATAATGCCCGGTCCGGAAGTCGGTCATGGTCAGTGTCCCGTCGAGCCGAATCCCCCGGCGCCACGATCGGTCTCCGGCAGCCGGCCGGTCTCCTCCCAGTGTGCCTGGGCGATGGGTGCCAATACAAGTTGGGCGATCCGCATCCCGTGTTCCACCGTGAAGGGCTCCCGACCGAGGTTGATCACGATGATACTCACCTCGCCCCGGTAGTCGCTGTCGATGGTTCCCGGCGCGTTGGTCAGGCTGAGGCCGTGCCGCAGGGCCAGACCGCTGCGCGGCCGCACCTGCGCCTCCCACCCCGGCGGGACCGCGATGGCGAACCCGGTCGGGACCAGCACGGTCTCCCCGGGAGCTATGGTCAGCGGTCCATCCAGGCAGGCCCGCAGGTCTACTCCGGCCGCACCGGCGCTCTCATACTCCGGGAGCGGCAGGTCGCAGCCGGGTCGCACACGTTGGATCCCGACCTTGAGGCTCCGCGGCAGTCTTTCGCCCCGCTCTTCCGCCCCGCTCAGCCCAGCACCTCCTTCGGGTCGATGAAGGGCAGGTCAAAGGCCTCAGCGACCCCCGGATGCGTGACCTTGCCCTGACAGACGTTCAGACCGTGCCGGAGCGGCTCGTTCTTGACCAGCGCGGCCAGACCCTCGTCGGCCAGGATGAGGGCGTACGGCAGGGTAGCGTTGGTCAGACCGTAGGTGCTCGTGCGCGGGACCGCCCCCGGCATATTGGCCACACCGTAGTGCAGAATCCCGTCCACCAGATAGACCGGGTTGTGGTGGGTGGTGGCCTTGGTGGTCTCCACACAGCCCCCCTGGTCGACCGCCACGTCCACGATCACTGCGGCCTCCTGCATGTCCTTGAGCATATCGCGGGTGACCAGTTTGGGCGCCTTGGCCCCCTCGACGAGTACCGCTCCGACCACCAGGTCGGCCTTCCGCAGGGCCTCGCGCACCGCGTAGGGGGTGGAGACGAGGGTGTTCACGTTGGCCGGCATGACGTCATCGAGGTAGCGCAGGCGGTTCAGGTCGATGTCGAAGATGCTGACATTGGCGCCCATCCCCGCCAGCATCTTGGCCGCGTTGGTCCCGACGATACCGCCGCCCAGGACCACTACGTTTCCGGGGCAGACCCCGGGGATGCCGCCCAGCAGGACGCCCCGGCCGCCGAAGAACTTCTCGAGGTACTTGGCCCCTTCCTGGGCCGCCATCCGGCCGGCCACCTCGCTCATCGGGATAAGCAGCGGCAATGAGCGGTCGGGCAGGCGGACGGTCTCGTAGGCGATGCAGGCCGAGCCGCCGTCGAGCATGGCCCGGGTCAGGGTCTCCTCGGCGGCGAAATGGAAGTAGGTGAAGACGATCATCTCCTCGGTGATGAGCCCGTACTCCGACTTCAGGGGTTCCTTGACCTTCATGACCATCTCGGCCTCGCCGTAGACGGCGGCGGCGGCCGGGACGATCCGGGCGCCGGCGGTCTCGTACATCTCGTTGCTGATGCCGGAACCGATGCCGGCCTGATCCTGGATGAGGACGGTGTGACCGCGCCCGGTCAGGGCCTGCACACCGGCGGGGACGATACCGACACGGTTCTCGTCCTCCTTGATCTCCTTGGGGACTCCGATGATCATCCTGCGGCTCCTTGTCTCACGGCTGTGGGGACAGCGCCCAGCATGGTGGTGGTGAGTCGTCGGGGTGTCAGCACTTCGTCGGCCAGTCGAACCAGGTCGGCGGCGGTGACGGCTTCGATGCTCGCCAGGGTCTCCTCCAGACTGCGGATGCGTCCTTCGAACAGCAGGCCCCTGGCCAGGCGGTTCATCCGGCCGAAGGTGCTCTCCAGAGAGAGCATGAGGTGCCCTTTGAGCTGTTCCTTGGCGCTCCTCATTTCTTCATCTTCGGGCTCGGCTCCACCGGCCAGCCCCTCCAGTTCGGCCCGGATGAGCGCGAGTGCCTCCTCCAGGTTCTCTGGGGCGCAGGCCAGATAGAATCCGGCCAATCCGGTCTCCTCGTAGAACTCACTGATCGCACTTATGGTGTAGACCAGTCCGCGCCGTTCCCGCAACGACTGGAAGAGCCGGCTGCTCATCCCCCCGGCCAGCAGATTCATGAGCACGACCAGCGCGTACCGGTCGGGATGGCCGTGGGCGAGGCCTGGGTTCCCGGTCACTACATGGACCTGGGAGATGTCCCGCGGGTGGCTGAGGGTGTTCCCGCCCCCTTCCACCGGGACCATCACCCGGGTCTCGACCGGACCGGACGGAAATTCGGCGAAAGCATCGGACACCAGCCCGACCAGCGCCTCATGTTCCAGGGCACCGGCCGCCGCGACCAGCAGGTTGTCGGGACGGTACCAGCGGCCTACGAATTCGGCCAGCCGATCGCGATTCAGAGCGGCCACCGTCTCCTCACTACCCAGCACGGGATGGGCCAGCGGGTGGGCGCCATAGAGGTCCATCAGGAAGAGTTCGTGGACCCAGTCGTCGGGAGTGTCGACGGCCGAGCGTATCTCCTCGGTCACGACCGACTTCTCCCGTTCGATCTCATCCGGATCAAGAAGCGGACGCTGGACCATGTCGGCCAGCACCTCGACCGCCACCGGCAGATGCTCGTCCAGGATACGGGCGAAATAGCAGGTATGGTCCTTGGCCGTGAAGGCGTTCAGGTAACCTCCCAGTCGCTCCAACTCGTAAGCGATCTGAAACGCGCTCCGGCGCTCCGAACCCTTGAAGAACATATGCTCGAGGAAATGGGCCACACCCTCGGTGCCGGCCGCCTCGTCCCGGGAACCGGCCTTCCCCCAGACGCCGAAGGCGACCGAGCGGACCCAGTCGATCGACTCGGTCACCACGGTCAGGCCGCTCTCCAGGGTCGTGACGCGGTAGCGGGGGGACTCCGGTGTCCCCCCGCCCTCGTCTACCCTTATGGCCGGCTTCAGCGCGGCACCTTGCTGATCCAAACCTCGTCCTCTCCGATTTCACGGATCGCGGACTTGAGGCTCAGCTTCACCTTTCCGTTGTCCTCGATACCGATGCACTTGACCTTGACCCGGTCACCCTCACGGAGCACGTCCTCGACCTGCCCCACCCGGCCTTCAGCCAGTTCGGAGATGTGGCAGAGTCCGTCCTTGCCGGGGATGATCTCGATGAAGGCGCCGAACTTGACCACCGTCTTCACGATGCCGTCGTAGATCTTCCCGACCTCGGCGTCCTGCACCAGGGCGCTGACCATGCCGTAAGCCTGCTCGGCACCGTCCTTGGCGATCGAGGCGATGGTCACCAGACCGTCGTCGTCGATGTCGATCTTGGCCCCGGTCGCCTCCTGGATCGAACGAATGATCTTCCCGCCGGGGCCGATCACTTCGCCGATCTTCGAAGGGCTGATCCGCAGACTGATGATGCGCGGTGCGTTGGGGTTCAACTCGGCCCGTGGTTTGGGCAGGGTGGCTTCCATGGCCTCCAGGATATGGAGGCGCGCCGCCCGGGCCTTCTCCATGGCTTCAGCCATCAGCTCCCGGCTGATCCCCCCGATCTTGATGTCCATCTGGATCGAGGTGATACCTTCGCGGGTCCCGGCCACCTTGAAGTCCATGTCCCCCAGATGGTCTTCGGTCCCCGAGATGTCGGTCAGGATGACGGCCTTATCTCCCGACTTGATCAACCCCATGGCTACCCCGGCCACCGGCTCCTTGATGGGCACACCGGTGTCCATGAGGGCCAGGACCGCGGCACAGACGGTGGCCATGCTCGAGGAGCCGTTCGACTCCAGGACATCGCTCACCACCCGGATGGTGTAGGGGAAGTACTCTTCGGTCGGGATGGTCGGCCGCAGAGCCCGTTCGGCCAGTGCACCATGTCCGATCTCGCGCCGGCTGGGGCCGCGGATGGGACGGACCTCTCCGACCGAATAAGGCGGGAAGTTGTAGTGAAGCATGTACGACTTCCATGACTCCCCTTCCAGGTCGTCCAGCTTCTGCTCGTCCTGCTTGGTCCCCAGAGTAACCACGGCCAGGGCCTGGGTCTCTCCCCGGGTGAAGACGGCCGAGCCGTGGGGTGCGGGTAGCACCCCGACTTCGCAGGTGATATCACGGACCTGGTCGGGCTGGCGACCGTCCACCCTCACCCCACTCTCCAGAACACGTTCACGCATGTCGTCCTTCTGGATCGAGTGGGTGACGTTGTAGACGAACCGCTGGTCATCGGGGAACTCTTCCGCCAGGGATTCACGGACCCGGTCCATCACCGCGTCCATGGCCTCCTCGCGGGCTTTATTATCGTGGATCTGGTTGAGTTCGAGGATCTCCTCGCGGACCATCTCGTCCACCCGGGCGACATAGGCCTCAGAGGCGACCACCCGAGTATAGGCGCTCTTGGGCTTGCCGACCTCGGCCTTGAGCTCTTCGATCATGGCTACGATCTGCTTCACGTGCTCGTGGGCGAACTCGAGGGCCTCGACCACCGTGGACTCGGCGGTCATCCGGGCTCCTCCTTCGACCATCACGATGTTCTCAGCCGAACCGGCTACGACCAGTTCCAGGTCGCTCTCCTCGAGCTGCGTGAAGGTCGGGTTGATGATGAGTTCCCCGTCCTTCCGGCCGACCCGGACACCGGCGATGGTGGTGGTGAAGGGGATGTCGGAGATCGCCAGCGCGGCGCTCGCCCCGATCAGTCCCAGGAAGTCCGCGTCGTTCTCCCGGTCGCTCGAGATGATGTTGACGTAGACCTGGACCTCGTTCTGGTAATCCTTCGGGAAGAGCGGACGGATCGACCGGTCGATCTGCCGGGCAGAGAGGATCTCCTTCCCTCGCGGCTGCCCCTCCCGCTTGAAGAATCCTCCGGGGATCCTCCCGGCGGCGTAGGCCTTCTCACGGTATTCTACCGTGAGCGGGAAGAAGGGCAGGTCCTTCGGTCGGTTCGTGGCGGTCGCCGCCACCAGCACCACGGTCCCACCGTACTGGACCAACGCGGATCCGTGTGCCTGTCGGGCCAGCCGGCCCGTCTCGATGAGGAGGGTCCTCCCCCCCATTTCCAGCTGCTTGCGTACGATCATCTCATCTCCAATGTCCAGCGTTGCATCCCACGTCAGGGCCTTCCCGACGCTGCCTACTTGCGCAGACCCAACTGCTCGATCAGCGCCTTGTACCGATCGGATTCCGTCCGGCGCAGGTACTCCAGCAGGCGCCGGCGCTGGCCGACCATCTTCAACAGACCACGCCGGCTGGCGTGGTCCTTGGTGTGGGTCTTAAGGTGGTCAGTCAGGTAGGTGATCCGCTCGGTCAAGAGTGCGATCTGTACCTCTGACGAACCCGTGTCGCCCTGCTCACGGCCGAACTTCTCGACCAGGGCAGCCTTATCTTCCTTCTTCAAGGGCACTCAGACTACCTCCTGTGCGAGGATCCTTCTGGCCTCGGTTACGTCCTTCTCTATCTGTCGACTCAACGCCTCCGGTCCGCGGAAAGACTGTTCGTCCCGGAGCCTTTCATGAAAAGTCAGTTCGAGGGCTTCGCCGTAGATCTTCCCCGTGAAGTCCATCAGGTGTATCTCGATCGTGGGTGCAGTACCGGCGAAGGTCGGCCGCAGTCCCACGTTGCACACCCCTTCGTACCACTCCCCCCGGACGGCGGCGCGCACGGCGTACACCCCGTTGCCCGGCAGACACTTCTCCTCGGAGGGCAGGGCCAGGTTGGCCGTCGGGAAACCCAGGTCGTGTCCCCGGCCGTCCCCCCGGGCCACTACACCCTGCATGCAGTAAGGCCGACCTAGCAGAGCCGTCACCCGGTCGACCACCCCGGCCTGCAGGCACCGGCGGATCAAGGTGCTGGTGATCGGGCCCTCGAGGTCCTCGACGGCCGGCATTACCTCGAGTTCGAAGCCGGCCTTCGGCGCCAGTTCCCGGAGAAGCTCCGGACGGCCCCGGCGTCCCCGACCGAAGGCGTGATCGTGGCCCAGGAACAGCAGTTCCACACCGACCGAGCCGATCAGCACCTCCCGGACGAAGACCTCTGCCTCCATCTCGCTCAAGGTGCGATCGAAGGGCAGCACAACCACTGCATCCAGACCCGTCCGTTCCAGAAGCGGCAGTTTCTCCTCCCGCAGGGTCAGCAGACAGGGCGCACTCTCCGGCGCGATGACCCGCTGGGGGTGGGGCTCGAAGGTGAGCAGGAGGGCGGTCCCGTCCCGCTCGTCGGCCCGCTTCCGCACCTGCTCCAGCAAGGCCCGGTGGCCCCGATGGATTCCATCGAACGATCCGATGGTCAGCACCGGCCGGACGAACCCGGGCCGGGACGGTTCGAGACCGATGAGGACCCGCACCCCTCAGCCCTCCAGGAAACGCGGCACAGCCAGGACCGTGCGCGGTTGGAAGAGTCCGTCCTGCCCCACCACCACCAGCCGTCCGATGGCCACCAGCTCGTCCCGGCTTACCACTCCGACGAAGGTGTGCTCCTCGGCGTATCGCACTGCCTCGGCCGGAAGCCGCAGTTCGTTCCCGTTCATGACGCGGCGGGCCTGGGCCGCGGTGATCTCCACCCGGCGGCTCGGAGGGAGCAGTTCCGCGGTCGGCCGCAGGACGTCCCGGATGTGTCGTTCCCGTTCGCTCTCGGCCAGCGGATAGGCCTCTTCGACCGGGAAGGATCCGATGGCCGTACGACGCAGATCGTGGAGGTACCCCCCTACCCCGAGTTCCTCGCCCACGTCCCGGGCCAGCGACCGCAGATAGGTGCCGGTACCGACCTCGGCCCGGAAGCGGGCCAGCGGCGGCTCCCAGCTCAACAGCTCCAGCCGGTGGATCTCCACGTCCCGCGGTTCCAGCTCGGTCTCCTCACCTCGGCGGGCCTTTTTGTAGGCCCGTTCGCCATCCACCTTGACCGCCGAGAAGGCGGGCGGGATCTGTTCCACCTCGCCGGTCCAGCGGACGAAGGAAGCCTCGATCGTCTCTGCCGACAAGGCCTCCAGTGCCCCGGCCGGGGCCTCGAAGCTCACTTCTCCGGTCGGATCGCAGGTATCGGTGGCCTGTCCGAAGCGGATGGATCCCTCATAGCTCTTGTGATACTCGTCCAGATACTGCATCAGCCGGGTGGCTCGGCCTACGAGCAGGATCAGCAGCCCGGTGGCGAACGGGTCCAACGTACCGGCGTGTCCTACCTTGCTCCCCGGGAAGGCCTTGCGCACCCAGCGGACCACGTCGAACGAAGTCCAGTCCACCGGTTTGTCCACCAGCACGAAGCCGTCGATGTGTTCCCGCGTGCTCAATCCAGACCTCGTGTCATCTGCGCAACCAGACGATCCCGGACATCCTCGAGGGTCCCCTCAAGCGCGCAGCCGGCCGCTTTCTCGTGTCCCCCGCCACCGAAGGCCTCGGCGATGGACCGGACGTTGACCCGGCCACGGGAGCGCAGGCTGGAACGGAAGCGGGACGGGCCGGTCTGTCTCAGGAAGGCGCCGATATCCACCCCGTCGATCTGGACGGTGTAGTCGACGATACCCTCGCTGTCGTATCCCTCCTCGTCGAAGAAGGCGGCCGCCTCGTCGGACGTGACCTTGAAAAGACATATCCGTCCGTCGGCATGGATCTCCATGCGTTCGAACAGATGGCCCAGCAGTCGATAGTAGGCCGCGGGACGTTCGTAGTAGATCCGGTCGGCCAGCGTCTGAGGGTCGGCGCCGGCGGCAACCAGTCTACCGGCGGCCCGCAGGCACCCCTCGCTGGTGTTGGAGAACTGGAAACGCCCGGTGTCGGTCAGGATCGCGGCGAAGAGCTGGTTGGCCGTTATCTCGTCGATCGGGGCGCCGATCTCATCGGCGACCTCCAGCACGAGTTCGCCGGCCGAGGCCCGTACGGGGTCGAGTACCACGATGTCCCCGTAGCCGTCGTTCCCGATGTGATGGTCGATGTTGACCAGTAGTGCGCCCGGTTCCAGCCAGTCGATGAGCCGCTCCCAGACCAGACCCACCCGTTCCTTCTCGGAGGCGTCCACAAAGATGGCCAGGTCGAAGCGGCCACCGGCGGTCACCGACCCATCGGGGGTAAGGATCGGGTCGTCGACCAGGAAGTGGTACTTGGGAGGCACCGGGTCGCTCATGACAACCTCGACCTCCAGCCCCCGGGTCCGCAGGATGCGGCGCAGCCCTAACACCGAACCGACCGCGTCCCCGTCCGGATTGATGTGGGTGCTCACCAGCACGCGCCGGGCCTCGGTCAGGACCTCGCTCATTCTCTGGAGGGCTTCACGCATCTTCTTCTCGTTCCTCGGCCAGGCGCCGGAACAGTTCATCCATCCGGAAACCCTGCTCTACCGACTCGTCATAGCGGAAATGGAGTTCCGGTACGTTCCGGAGCTGCAGTTGCTCGGCCAGTCGGCTGCGCAGGAACCCAGCAGCAGCCCTGAGCCCGGCCAGGGTCTCTTCGACGTCCTGGCCGCTTCTCACGGTGATGAACACCCGGGCGATCGAGAGGTCCTTGGCCGCGCGAACACCGGTCACCGTGGCGAAACCCACCCGGGGATCCTGGACCTCACGTTCGATGAGGTCGGCCAGGATACGCTGGATCTCGTCGTTCAACCGCTGGGTCCGTGCGAAGGGTCTCATCAGTTGCCTCAGACCACCGACAGTCGGTAGTCCTGCAGGTAGACCTCCGGCTGCCTTTCGATACGCTCGACCACCTTACTGAGCACCGCGTTGGCGTAGGCCCGATCGTTCGCAACCACCGCGATCCCCAGGCAGGCGGTCTGGTGGAGGTCGTTCTTATCTGTTTCGGCCACGCTCACGTTGAACTCACGGCGGATCTCCGCAGTCAGCCGCTTCAGCCGGCTCCGCTTCTCTTTGAGGGAGCGGCAACCGGGCAGGTTGAGGGTTATATCCACGGTCCCGAGTGTCATCCCATACGCCTCACAGGGTGCGGGCGATCTCCTTGCGCTCGTAGACCTCGATCACGTCCCTGACCTTGACGTCGTTGAAGTTGTCGATCCCCACTCCGCACTCGAAGCCCTCACGGACCTCCTTGACGTCTTCCTTGAACCGCTTCAAGCTGCCGATCCGGCCATCGTGGATGGTGACCCCGTCCCGGATGAGCCGGACGCGCTGGCCGCGGTGGATCGTACCTTCGGTGACCATGCAGCCGGCGATGGTGCCCGCTTTGGGGATGCGGAAGGTGTCGCGCACCTCGACGGTCCCCAGGATCTCCTCCCGGACCTCCGGCCGCAGCAGTCCTTCCAGTCCCTTGCGGATATCCTCCACCGCCTCGTAGATGATCTCGTAGAGTCGGATCTCCACCCCGGCCTGGGAAGCGGCCTCCCGCGAGTTGCGGTCGGGTCGGACATGGAAGCCGATGATGATGGCTCCCGAGGCTTGGGCGAGCATCACGTCGGTCTCGGTGATGCCCCCGACTCCCTTGTGGATGACCCGGACCTGCACCTCGTCGGTGCTCAGCTTCTGGAAGGAGTCGCTGACCGCCTCGACCGAACCGTCGGTGTCGGCTTTGACGATAAGCGGCAGTTCCTGGAGGTCCCCAGACTCGATGCGGCTACGCAGGTCGCTCAATGACACGGCTTCACGTACCGCGAACTCCTGCTCCCGCCGGATCTGCTGGCGCTTGATCGAGAGATCCCGGGCCTCCTTCTCGTCCTCGACGCCGTGGAAGTTGTCCCCCGGCTGGGGTACCCCCGAGAAGCCCAGGACCTGAGCGGGCTGGCTCGGCAGAGCCTCTTCGATCCGGTTGCCTCGTTCGTCAAGCAGCGCCCGGACCCGGCCGGACTGCAGACCGCAGAGGAAGGGGTCGCCCTCACGGAGCGTCCCCTTCTGGACCAGGACGGTGGCAATGGCCCCGCGCCCCTTGTCCAGCTCGGCCTCCACGACCACGCCGCGGGCCATCCCTGTAGGATCAGCCTTGAGTTCCAGCAGGTCGGACTGGAGCAGGATCATCTCGAGCAGCCGGTCGACACCCTGGCCGGACTTGGCCGAGACCTCGACACAGACCGTGTCGCCGCCGTATTCCTCGACCACCACCCCCCGGCCGCTCAGCTGCTGGCGGACCCCGTCGGGATCGGCATCCGGCAGGTCGACCTTGTTGATGGCCACCACCAGCGGCACCCCGGCCGCCTTGGCGTGGTTGATGGCTTCCACGGTCTGGGGCATGACTTTGTCGTCGGCCGCGACCACCAGCACCACCAGGTCGGTGAGCCGGGCCCCGCGAGCCCGCATGGCGGTGAAGGCCTCGTGTCCCGGGGTGTCCAGGAAGGTTACCTTTCCGCCGTTCTTGGTCTGTACCTCGTAGGCGCCGATGTGCTGGGTGATGCCCCCGGCCTCCCCGGCCACCACCCGGGTCCGCCGGACATAGTCCAGCAGGGAGGTCTTGCCGTGGTCGACGTGACCCATGATGGTCACGACCGGCGGACGGGACTCGAGGTTCTCTTCGACCTCCTCGACCTCTTCTTCGAAGAGGTCTGAGCCGTATTCCTCGATCTGCTTGACCTCGTAACCGAACTCGTCGGTGATGAACTGGATGGTCTCCATATCGAGGCGCTGGTTGATGGTGACCATCAGGCCCAGACCGAAGCAGGCGGCGATGATCTCGCTCGGCTTGACGTCCATGAGCTGGGCCAGTTCGGCCACCGAGGCGAACTCGGTGACATGGATGACCGGCGTCTCCTCCATCGTCTGGTCGACGCCCTCGTCCACGACCTCTCCGCGCCGACGCCGGCGCCCCTTCCCTCCCTTGCCCGGCCCGCTGCGCAGGTCGGCGAGGGTCTCCCGGATGGTCGAACGCACTTCCTCCTGGTCGACCTGCTTGCGGCCTTTCTTGCGCTTCTTCTTGCCGCGGCTCTCCGGCACCGGTTTGGGCGCCGGTCGGCGTTCCTTGGGCTGCGGGGCCCGGCGCTCGATGATGCGGGGACCGGTTCCCTCCACCTCGCGGGCGTCCATGCTCTGTTTGATCCGCTCCCGCAGGCTGGCTCCGCTGAGTCGTCCGGTCTTGTCCAGGCGACCGGTATCCTCCTCCGCCGGCTTCTCGGCGGCGGCCTCCTCGATCCCTTCCAAAGCGGCGGCTTCCGCCGGTTCGGCGACGGGTTCGACGACCTCGGCCTCCGGCTCCTCCGCCGACACGGTCTTGACGACCTCTTCCTCTTCCACCGGAGGCTTCTCCGGCTCGCCCTTCTTGCGCATGGCGGCCAGCTGCTCTTCGGCCCGGCGTTTGGCCTCGACGGCCTGCTGCTTGATACGCTCGGTCTCGCTCTTGACCCGGGAGAGTTTCTCGGCCACCCGCTTAGCGGCCTCTTCCTCCAGCTTGCGCCGGAGGCGGCCTTCCTCGGCCTCCTTCTTCTCCTTCTCGGCCTTGCGGCGGGCTACCGTCTCATCCCGCACGGCCCGGTCGGCGTCCTTCTGGGCCTGCTCGATCGCCTTGCGCTTCTGGGCGACCTCCTTCTTACGGGAGTCCTCGGCCTTGGCTTCCGCCTTCTGTCCTTCGAAATAGTCCACGACCCGCTCAAGCATCTCCTCGTTCACCGGGCTCATGTGGCTCTTCACCTCGAAGTCAAGGCTCACGAGCACGTCGAGCATGGCCTGGCTTGAAACCTTGAATTCGCGGGCCAGTTCGTAGACTCGTCTCTGCTTGGTCAAGACATCCTCCGTACCACCTGTCGGACCGTCGATGCGGCCCTGTGTGGTTCAGCGGGCGCTCTGCGTCCCGCTCGCGGCCGCCGACCGTATCACGGCCGCAGCCAGTCCGGTGTCGGTGATGGCCACTACCGACACCTCATTCCGGCCACAGATCCGGCCGATGAGCTCTCGCGGGGGACCAGGGACGACCGGGGGGCTTCCCCCTATGCTCAGATGTCCTATCTCCCGGATGAGAGCCTCACCAGCGTCCGAGGCCACCACCAGCACTTCCACCCTGCCCTTCCGCAAGGTCTGTCGAACGGCCTTACGGCCCATGACCAGGTGCCCTCCCTTGCGGGCGATACCGATGAGTCCGAGGACGGGATCGCTCACGCCGCCCCGGACCCGTCCTTCTCCTCGTCTTCGGACTCCCCGGACGTGTCCGCCTCGACCGCCGGGACAGCTTCGGTCTCTTCAGCCACCGGCTCCGCTTCCGGCTCCGGCTCCTCGACCGCCGGGACAGCTTCGGTCTCTTCCGCCTCCGGCTCCGCTTCCGGCTCCGGCTCCTCGACCGCCGGGACAGCTTCGGTCTCTTCCGCCTCCGGCTCCGCTTCCGGCTCCGGCTCCTCAACCGCCGGGACAGCTTCGGTCTCTTC
>CAYUVJ010000015.1:0-14785 GCA_964447955.1 uncultured Gemmatimonadota bacterium | reverse complement strand
GGATCCGCCACCACCACGAGCGCTGGGACGGGCGCGGCTACCCCGTTGGACTGGACGGGGAGAACATCCCCTACATGGCCCGACTGCTGACCCTGGCCGACACCTGGGACGCCATGGCCCATGACCGGTTCTATCGCCGGGCCCGGACCCCCGAACAGATCGTCCAGGAGTTCTGGGACTGCTCCGGCACCCAGTTCGACCCCGAACTGGTGCCGGTCGCGGTCGAGGTGCTGCCGGAACTGGCGGCCCGGCGGGAGGACGATCCGTCCGAAGGAGCGGTATCATGACGGCCGTACGACGTGGCAAGAAGGACCCGCTGCAGGATCAGCCGATGCAGGAACGCCGGCGCAAGCTGGGCGACATCCTCTTCGAACAGGGTCTCATCACCCAGGAGCAGATCGACCGGATCCTGGAACAGCAGAAACGGGAGTACAAGCGTTTCGGCGAGATCGTGCGCGACCTGCGCTTCGTCTCCGAGACCAACCTGATCAAGGCGCTGGCCGAGCAGCTGGACGTCGATATCTTCGACCTCAACCACTACGAGCCCGAGGACGAGCTGGCCAAGAGCATCCCCGAGGACGTCGCCCGCCGTACCCGGTCGGTCCCGGTGGCGTTGGCCGACGAGGGTGAGGTGCTGAAGGTGGCCGTCGTCGACCCGATGGACGTCGCCAAACTGGACGACCTGAAGCGGCTGGCCGGTCTGGAGATCGAGCCGCTCATCGGGACGCAGGCCGACATCGAACGGGCCATCGAACGGCTCTACGGACTCAGCTCCTTCTTCCGGGAGTTCGGGGCACTCTCCGACGACGAGGCCATCGAGTTCATCCAGCTCGAAGACGTCCGGGACGACGATTACGACCTGCAGGAGATGACCGAGATCGCCGAGGAGGCCCCGGTCGTCCGGCTGGTCAACATGATCATCGCCAAGGCACTGCGCGACGGGGCCTCGGACGTGCACATCGAACCGGCGGCCACCCACCTGCGCATCCGCTACCGGATCAACGGGATCCTCATCGAAGAGGACATGGCGCCGCCCAAGCGGCTGCAGCCGGCGGTGATCACCCGGATCAAGATCCTCTCCACCATGGACATCGCCGAGAAGCGCATCCCCCAGGACGGCCGGTTCCATGTGCGGTTGCACGGGATCGAGGTGGACATCCGGGTCTCGACCCTGCCCACCTACCATGGCGAGAAGATCGTGCTGCGACTGCTGGAGACCAACCGGGACAATCTCAAACTGGAGAACATCGGCTTCCCGGGGGGCGAGTTGATGGAGTTCCGCCGGCTCATCCGCCGGCCCAACGGGATCCTGCTGGTGACCGGTCCGACCGGCTCGGGGAAGACGACCACCCTCTACTCGGCCCTCTCGGAGATCAACAGTCCGGAGAAGAACATCGTCACGGTCGAGGACCCCATCGAGTACCAGCTCGAGATGGTCAACCAGGTCCAGACCAACCTCAAGGCCGGACTGACCTTCGCCTCGAGCCTCCGCTCGATCCTGCGTCAGGACCCGGACATCGTGATGGTGGGTGAGATCCGTGACGTGGAGACGGCCCGGATCGCCGTCCAGGCCTCGCTCACCGGCCACCTGGTCTTCTCCACCCTGCATACCAACGACGCGGTGGGCGCGGTGGTCCGGCTCGTCGACATGGGCATCCCCGCCTACCTGATCGCCAACTCGGTGATGGGGGTGCTGGCCCAGCGGCTGGTCCGCACCATCTGTCCCGCCTGTCAGACTCCTTACGAGCCCGACGCCGAGATGCTGCGCCAGTTCGCTTCCCTGGAAGCCTTCCGGGGATTCGACTTCGTCAAGGGCAAGGGATGCAGCGAGTGCATGGGGACCGGCTACCGGCGTCAGACCGGTCTGTTCGAACTGCTGGTGCTCAACCGGGAGATCCGGGAACTGATCAACGCGGGAGCGGACAGCAGCGCGATCACCGAGGCGGCCCACGATCGGGCCGGGCTGCGGCTGCTCCGGGAGGACGGGCTCGACAAGGTGCTCCAGGGGGTGACCACGCTGGAGGAGGTGGTCCGCGTCACCCAGGACGTCGAGGAGGAGAAGGAAGAAGTGGAAGCCGAGACCTCGGCCCTGCCGGGAGGTCTGGGATGAGCATGATCCTGAGCGCACTCCGGCAGACCCGGATCCGGCTCCGGCTGGTCGTCAGTCTGCCCCTCTTCATCCTGCTCGCCAGTACGGCCGGTATGATCGCCATGTCCTTCCTGGTCGGCCGCTATCAGACCGAACAGGCGACCAACTTCCAGCTGGTGCTGGCCCGCAACCTGATCACCAACGCCCAGCAGGACGCGGCGGGCGGCCACGACCTGTTCGGAGCGCTGGGGGACCAGGTCGGCAGCCATGACCACATGCAGTCCCAGGACGGAGTGGGCTTCGTGCTGCTGCGGACCCGGCCGGCCGCTGAATACCTCATCTTCGACCCCGCCTCCCTGATCACCCCGGCCGACCAGATCGAACTGCTGACGCTGACGGCCGATGTGGCCACCCCCAGCATCCTGCCGCTCGGGCTGGAGCACCGGCGCTACCTGGCCTCCGCCCATGCCGCCGGCCGGCCGGGCTACTTCCTGGTCGCCCTGGAACCCTGGGCCAGCGTCCAGCGGCCCGCCAACCTGGTCCTGCGCCTGGGTAGCCTGGTGGCCCTGCTGATCTCCCTCGGGGTCGCGGCCACCGCCTATGTGCTCACCGCTCCCCTCCACCGGCTGGCCGAACGGATCCGGGAACTGGCCCGGCGGGAACTGGTCGATCCCGAGGAGGTCGAGAGCATCATCTCGCGGGCCCGGGAACCGGAGGAGACAGCCTCCCTGGCCCTGGCACTGGAGCAGTCGCTCAACGCCCTGGTCGACCTCAAACGGGCCCTGCACGGGATCATGGAGTCGATCGAGGGAGGTGTGCTGGCCGCCGACGCCCAGGGACGGATCCAGTACGTGAACTCGGCCGCCCGTATGCTGCTGGGCATGGAAGGCAACCTCATCGGACGTCTCCTGCGCGAGGTCGTCCCCTCCCCCGAGGAGAACCTGGCCTTCCTCGACCTGCTCGACGAACTCTTCGACGAGGGGCTGGCCTACGGCCGCACCCGGGAGATCCCCCTGCGCAACGGGCGGGGGGAGACACTCCAGTTGGGGGTCTCCACCGCCCTGGTCCCGGACGAGGAAGGACGGGTCCTCAACCACCTGGTGGTGCTGGTCGACCTGACCGACATCGCCGAGCTGAAGGAGCGGGTCCGGCAGGCCGACCGTCTGAGCGCCCTGGGGAGCATGGCGACCAAGGTGGCCCACGAGATCCGCAACCCGCTCGGGTCCATCAAGGGACTGGCTCAGCTCGTTCTCGAGGCGAACAAGGGCGAGGCCCCGGTGAGTGAGTACATGCAGCGGGTGGTCCGTGAGGTCGACCGTCTGAGCGGCATCGTGGACGAACTGCTCGACTACTCCCAACGCCGGCCGCTCAGTCTGGAATGGGTCGATCTCAACGAACTGGTCCGGGAAGGACTGGAGATGGCCCGCTTCCGGGTCGGGGACCGGGGGCCGGCCCTGCTCCAGGAACTGGCTCCCGGGCTGCCCCGCCTGCGGCTCGACCGCAACCGTTTCCTGCAGGCGCTGCAGAACATCTTGCTCAACGCCCTGCAGGCGGTGGGGAACGAAGGGGTGGTGACCATCTCCACCTTCCTGGAGAAGATCCCCCAGGGGCGTCGTCTGGTGCTCGAGGTGGCCGACAACGGTCCGGGCATCATGCCCGAGGCCCTGGACCACATCTTCGACCCCTTCTTCACCACCAAGGAGAACGGATCGGGACTCGGTCTGAGTATCGCCCACTCCGTGGTCCAGGAACATGAGGGCGTCATCCAGGTGGACAGCCGACTGGGGCAGGGCACCACCTTCCGCATCATCATCCCTCAGGACCGCTGGGAAGAGGAGTCGTCGTCATGAGCCGTATCCTGGTCCTCGACGACGAAGAGAACATCCGTTTCTTCTTCACCGAAGCCCTGCGCAAGGAGGAGTACGAGGTCCGCACCGTCGGTCGGGCCGACCGGGCGATCGAGCTGTTCACCAACGAGGATTTCGATGTGGCGGTGGTCGACCTCAAACTCCCCGACAGCGACGGCATGGAGGTCATGCGAGCCTTCCGCAAGGCCCGGCCTGAGATCCCGGTGATCATCATCACCGCCCACGGAACCCGTCAGATCGCCCATCAGGCCCTGCGGGAGGGGGCCTACGACTACTTCACCAAACCGTTCGACCTGGAGGAGATGCGGGTAGTCATCCGCCGGGCTGCCGAGAAGGCCACTCTGGTGCGGGAAGTGGAGCGACTGCGTCAGGAGATGGCCGCCGAACGGCGCGAGCCCGAACCCGACCTCATCGGCGAGAGCACCGGGATCGAGGAGATCCGCCAGACCGTCGCCACGGTGGCCGAGAGCGACGTCACCTGTCTCATCCTGGGGGAATCGGGGACCGGCAAGGAACTGGCGGCCGAAATGATCCACCGGCGCAGCCGGCGGCGGGACGGCCCGTTCATCAAGCTCAACTGCGCGGCCATCCCCGATACCCTCATCGAGAGCGAGATGTTCGGCTACGAGAAGGGGGCCTTCACCGGGGCGCACGAGCGGACCATCGGCAAGTTCGAGCAGGCCGACGGCGGGACGCTCTTCCTGGATGAGATCGGCGACATGGCCCCCCTGGCCCAGACCAAACTCCTGCGGGTCATCGAGACCGGAGAGTTCCACCGGGTCGGCGGGGCGGGTTCGGTACGGGTGGACGTTCGGCTGATCGCCGCGACCAACCGGGACCTCCAGGAGGCCATCACCCACAATCACTTCCGGGAGGACCTCTACTACCGGATCAACGTGGTCAGTCTGCGGATGCCCCCCCTGCACGAGCATCCCGAGGACATCCCCATCCTGGCCCGGGCCCTGCTCAAGCGTTTCAACGAGAAGTTCGACAAGGCCATCTTCGGCATCGACGAGCAGGTCATGGAGCGTTTCCTGGCCTACGACTGGCCCGGCAACGTGCGGGAACTCCAGAACGTCCTGCAGCGGGCGGTCGTGCTGGAGCGCGGCGAGCTGATCGGGCCGGAGGCCCTGCCCGAATCGTTCCGTCAGGCCGCCGGCGGCACCGAGCGCATCGGTCTCGACCTGCTGAACGGCGAATCGCTCACCCAGGCCCTCAAGCGGCTCACCGGACGCTATGAACGGGTACTGATCCGCGACGCACTGAAGCGGTCGGGGGGGAACAAGACCCAGGCGGCCAAACTGCTCAAGATCAGCAGGGTCAACCTGCACCAGAAGATCAACCAGCTCGAGCTGGAGACGAACAACGAGCGAGGTCCGGGTGTTAACGATGTCTGACGATCGCCTGGGAATGATAACGGACATTAACACATCGGGACGGACGACCGGTGGGCGAACAAAGGACGATAATATGTCGTATGTCGTTATGAGACAATGGAATGTGAACATCCGACCGACCGTGTCCCGGGAGTTGGCACACGGTTTGCAACTTCTTCCGAGGTGCCTGTAGATGCCCAAGTACTATGAATACAAGGTGATCACTGCGGACGGCAGCGTGGTCACGGGCGAGTCACAGGCCGACAGCGTGAAGGTGGTCTACGACCAGCTGGCCTCCCGCGGCTACTCAGTGGTCAGCGTGGAGGCCAAGCGACGCTCGGCCGTCAGCTTCGACATGAGCTTCCTGGACCGGTTGTTCGTCAAACCGATCCGGACCGACGACCTGGCCACGTTCACGACGCTCTTTGCCACGATGCTCAAAGCTGGCGTACCGCTCACCGAAGGTCTGGACGTGATTACCATCCAGACCGAGAACGAGCGGTTCAAGGGGATCCTGCAGGAGATAAAGCGTCTGATCCAGTCGGGAGAGCAGTTGAGCGATGCGTTCGGGCGCTATCCCAAGGTGTTCGGTCCGATCTTCCTCTCGCTCGTCAAGGTGGGTGAGACCGGGGGAGGGCTTCCCGAGAACCTGCTCTACCTGGCCGGGATCCTGGAGAGCCAGAAGGAACTGCAGGAGCGGGTGAAGAACGCGGTCGTCTACCCGGCTATCATGGCCTCGGTGGCGGTGATGATCGTCACCTTCCTGCTGGTCTTCATCATCCCCTCCTTCGTGCAGATCTTTCAGGATGCGGGGGTGGAGCTTCCGGTGCTCACCCAGGCACTGCTGGCCACCAGCGGTTTCCTGACCAGCTGGTGGTTCCTGCTGATCCCGGGACTGATCCTGGTGGTGGTGGGACTGCGGGCCCTGGTCATGACCGACCGGGGAGAGATGCTCTGGCACCGGATGCTGCTGAACGCGCCCGTCGTCGGAGACCTGGTCCGGAAGCTCAACATCGCGCGCTTCGCCCGGACCTACGGCTCGCTGCTCTCGCGCGGCGTGCCGCTGGTCGAGACGCTCGAAGTGGTGGCCAACGTCGTCCGCAACCGGGTCATCCAGGACGTCATCCACCGGGTGCTGCGGCAGGTCAAGCAGGGCCGCCCCTTCTCGGAACCGCTGGCGGAGAGCAAGGAGATACCCCCCATGGTGGTCCAGATGTTCGCCGTGGGTGAGGAGAGCGGTTCCCTCGACGACATGGCGATCGAGGTGGCCGACTTCTACGACCGCGAGGTGACGCACGAGGTCACCCGCCTGACCACGGTGCTGGAGCCGATGCTCATCATCGTGGTGGGGCTGATCGTATCGACCCTGATCCTCGCGTGCCTCCTGCCGATGTTCGACATGATGTCGGTCTACCGGACCGGCGGCTGATCGGGGTCGGCGGAGCGAGAGGCGAAGGACCCGTGAAGGAACGAACCACCGGGAGCCGATCCCGACCTGATTGAGGAGAACAGATATGTTCCGGCGTAAGCGTGACAACGAGAAGGGTTTCACCCTCATCGAGCTGCTCATCGTGATGGCGCTGCTCGGTGTGCTGGTGGCCGTGCTGCTGCCCAAGTATCAGGACCTGACCCCCGAGGCCAAGATCGCCGCGACCCAGCAGAACCTGGAGACGCTGCGCAGTGCGGTCCTTATCTTCGCTGCCCGGCATCCCGAACTGGGGATCCCCAGCACCCTGGACACCCTGGTGGCCGAGGGGCTCATCCGGCGCATGCCCACCGAGAAGATCAGCGGATCCATCACCACCGCGGTCTCGAGCGAGCTGGCCATGAGCTGTGACAACGGCGGGGGCTGGCTCTACGCCAACGACACGGGGCTGGTGATGGTCAACATCGACGATATCACCCAATTCATCGCGAACTACTCCGGTTCGGTCAACCCGTGGGCCGACTGGTGATCCCGGGGTCATGCCCGGCACGCCCGGCGGCGTGAGCCGGCGAGCATCATGACCTGAGGGGATCGGCAGCGGTGGAGAGACAACAGGGCCCCGGCGGCGGACGCCGCCGGGGCCTCTTTATTACTCAGCGGGCGATCGGATTGAACTCGATCCGTGGAGTGTTGATGAACATCCCCTGCACGTAGCCGGGGGGGTAATCCTGCTGACTGGCCCGGCCGGGGAAGATAGCATTCCGCATGTAGTTGTAGCGGTAAAGGCTGACGGTGAAGTCCACTCGCAGACCGCCGTAGAACCATTCCTCCTGGTTGAACCCGACCAGGAAGACGTCGCTCGGCTCCCCGAACTTGATGAGCAGTTCACCCCGGGCGTCCCAGGGGGCATAAGGGGACTCCGAGGTCAGCCATTCCTTGGCGTCGTATTGGCTGCGGGCGGCCCTCCACGGCTCACCGTAGAGCCGGTGGGCCTGCCGGATGCGCCGCCGGAACTCCGCCTCCATCTCGTTCTCGGGGGTCTGCAGAAGTCCGCGTAGATGCGGCGCCGTTCGGCCGTGGTCGACGGCACGTAGCGGACGAAATCCCGCCGCTCCATGATGTGGAAAAGTCCGTGCGTGATCAGTTCCTCGTCGCTCCAGTCCTCTCCCTGACGCTTGATCTCCTCCATGAGCGCCCGTACGTCGCTGGCCAGTAGGCGCTCGGTGGTCCGGCGCTGTTCAGCCCGTGAGGCCAGGGAGGTCTGCAGCTCGATGGCCTGCTGCCGCAGCTCGGGGTCGGTAGTGCCGCTCAGGATACCCTGGAGGAGACGTTCGGCGGCCTCCGGCTCGAAGTCGGCCACGGATTCGAGGACCAGCATGCGCTGGTTGGGTGAACCGTTGCGGGCCACTTCGATCAGCTTTTCAACCGCTCGCTCGTCCCCCAGCCTGCCCAGGCTGAGGGCGGCTTCGGTACACACGGTCGGCTCGGCGGAGTCCAACTGGGCGACCAGGAAGTCGCGGAACCGGGTGTCGCTGAATCCGAGCACGCCAGCCAGCGGGATCTGACGCAGCAGAGCCTGGCGGGCGGTCGGTTGGTCGGGAAAACGGCGGCGGGTGTCCTCGAAGGCCTCGAACGCTTCGGCGTCACGCCCGGAGAGGTTCTCCAGACAGAGTCCGGTGTAGAAGGAGGCTTCAGCGGCCCGGCCCGAGTCCCCCCGGGCGACACGACGGAAGAGTACCAGGGCCTGCTGCCACTCTCCCTGGACGGTCAGGTCGACTGCCTGGCGGTATGCCTCCTCCTGGGGCAGCTCCCCTTGAGCTCGGACCGATCGGTCCCCGACCGGGCTCAGGAACCCGAGCAGCAGCAGCAGAGCGACCAGGACCAGGGCGGACGGCTGCGGATGGCCGTGGCGTACCCGCTTCGACAGGGAGATCTCACTCATCGATGCCCACCTTCAGTCGCTGCAGGGCCGGGAGGAGTCCCTGCTGTTCGATGACCGAGACCATCCGGCGGGCCCCGGTCAGGTCCCGCTCCCGGCTGAGCCGATCCATCTCCATCAAGACCGATTCGATCTGACCGAACAGTCGCACCATGCGGATATCATCGGCCGATTTTCGCTCGGCTTTCAAGTTCGAGGTCACCAGCAGCAGGTCCTGGGCGAAGCCCGAGGGGAACTCGGTCAACCGGCCCTCTGAAGCGCTGCTCATGAACTGGATCATGGTCGCCTCGACGCGGGCGAAATGGTTGGCGTAGATGGTGCGCTCCAGGGCCTGGATGCGGGCCTCGAGCGCTTCGATGACCTCTCCTCCGGTTCCGGCAGCCGCAGCGGTGCCCTCAACGGCGGCAGGGAGATCGGTCGGGACCGGATACCGCGACGGGGTCGGGGCTTGGGCCGCGGGTGCACTGTCCCGACCTTTGGCCATCAGGCCGAACGGCGAGTCGGCCACCGGCAGTCGGGCGGGACGGCCCCACAGCCCGTACCCCACCAGCACGCCCAGTATCACCAGGGCGGCCGCCCGGACCAGCGCGAAGGTCGAGGGAGACCATGCCCGCGGGTCGGGCAGGCGCAGGCGGGTCGTCCGGGTGGCGGGGAACCGCTCCGGGATGGCCAGCAGCCGCTCCTGCAGGGTCGCCCAGACCTCGTCGGGAAGCTCCGGGTGCGCCTGGCGGGCGAGACCGGCCAGGCGTCCTACCCATTCAGCCTCGGCCCGGCAGAGGGGACAAACCACCAGATGAGCGGCTACCGCCCGGGCCTCTTCGTCCGGGAGTCGTCCGCGGATGTACTCGTCGATCTGTTCGTGAACGTGGTCCATGGTCATTCCAAGTCCTCCCCTTCGCCGGCTTCGGCGGGGGAATGCCCCGGCAGGTGCTCAGCCAGGTCCTGCAGCTCGTCGCGCAGTTTGTGCGACGCCCGGAACAGGTGCTGTCGGACCGTACTCTCCTTACAGCCCATGATTCCGGCGATCTCCTCGATTGACATCTCCTGATAATAGCGCAGCACGAACGCCTGCTTCTGGTTGGCCGAGAGCACCTCGAGGGCCTGGTCGATCCGCTCCCTCAGGTGTCCGCGGTCCATCCCCGCGTCCGGGACCATGGCGGTGGATCCCGACTGCTGCTCGCTGCGGTAGATCCCCAGGTAGTCCCCCTGCTCAGCACTGAGTTTGCCGCGACTCTTGGCCTTGCGCAGGTAGTCGATGGCCAGGTTCACGGTGATCCGGTAGATCCAGGAGAACAGGCTCGCCCGGGCACGGAAGGCGGCTCCCTTCTGCCAGACCCGGATGAACACCTCCTGGGCGACGTCCTGAGCCAGGTCGTAGTCCTTCAGATAGTCGTAGGCGATGGAGAGCACCCGCTTGCCGTAGGTGCGGACCAGGTCGTCGTACGACCCCTGCAGGGGCGGCGCTAACGGCTCGTTACCGCTCATGGACGCGCCTGTACCATCTCTCGATAGGATGACGGGGTCGGGGCGCGATCTGTCTACATCCCGGACACACGTCCTGAGGCCTCGAGGGCTCGGGTGAGGATGGAGAGGAACTCGGGTGCCCGAACGAACCCGATGACGGTGAGTCCGTCCAGCATCTCCCCGTCGGGGGTCAGGAAGGTCACACTGGGCAGTCCGTAGATCCGGTAACGCTGACGGAAGGCCTCGTTCTCGGGACTGGCGGCATCGGTCATGTCGATGCGGACCAGGAGGAAGTCCCGAAAAGCAGCCACCACCTGGGGGTCGCTGAAAGTGTAGTGGTCCAGTTCCTTACAGGCTACACACCAGTCGGCGGTGAAGTCGATGATCACCGGGCGGCGCTCGATCGAGGCCAGCAGCAGGGCGGCCTCCAGGTCGTCGCTCCAGACCACCCCGGCCGCTTCGGAGTCGATCCCCTCGTCGGCTTCCTCTGCCACCATTCCGGAGGCCTGCCCGGAGCGTCCGGCCAGAGGAGGGAGGAACACCCCCTGGGTCATCAGGGCCCCCACGAAGAGATAGAGGCCGGAAGCCACCAGCAGGATGCCGAACGCCTTGCGGACCTTGGTTCCCCAGCCGACCACCTCCCCGCCCAGATGCAGGAAAGCTCCGGTGAAGACCCCGCCTACGACCAGGGTGGCGCCGAGCAACAAGGCGAAGGGGAAGGGTTCGAGCAGGACCCAGAGGTAGTAGAAGGCGACCCCGAGCATCAGCACGCCCAGGCCGTTCTCGATGGCGGTCATCCAGGGGCCCGAGGGCATCCGCTTGATCTCCGCGGAGAAGGTCCCGACCACCAGGAAGAGCAGGCCCATGCCCATGGCGAAGGTGAAGAGCAGGGTGAAGCCGAACAGGACGCTCCCGGTCTGGGCGATGAAGGCGAGCACGCCGACCAGGACCGGCCCCACGCAAGGGCTGGCGACCAGTCCGGCGACCAGCCCCATCAGGAATACGCCTCCCCAGCCGCTGCCCTGTTTGGCCATCAGCCGGTTCCGTAGGGCAGCAGGGAGCTGCAGCTCGTAGGCGCCGAAGAGCCCTAAGGCCAGCAGGGTGAAGAGGACGATGGCGAAGCCCAGGAACCAGGTGCTCTGGAAGAGACTGCCGAAGAGGGCGCCGGTGGTGGCGGCCAGCACCCCCAGGGTGGAGTAGGTGAAGGCGATGCCCAGCACGTAGACCAGGCTGAGGGCGAAGGAGCGGGCGCGGGAGGCGCCGCGGGCCCCGATGATGGTGATGGTCAGCGGCACGATGGGGAGCACGCAGGGGGTCAGGCTGGTCAGGATCCCCCCCAGGAAGGCGGCCAGATACATCCAGAATAAGCCCCGGTCGCGGGCCTGACCGAAGTCGGTCAGCCCGCCCGCACTCCCGGCCTGGGCGGGAGCGGTCTCCGTCCCCTGCCCGGCGGAGGTCGCTGAGCCCGACGAGGCGGCATCCACCCGCAGGGTCACTTCCGTCTCGTCGCGGGTGGGGAAGTAGCAGAGGTCGTCGTTGCAGCCCTGCCAAGAGACGGTGACCTCGAGCTGCACTTCGCCGGGCGGCAGGTCCCCGCTCACGGTCACCGGGACCGTCACGGTGAAGGACTCCTCGTAGATCTCCTTCTCGACCCCGGTGAACTTGTCCATCTTCCGGACCGGGTCGGGGAAGAGGGCCGGCGCCGGGATCACGCCCCCGGCGGCCGTCACCGTCACCTCGGTCTTGTCCCGGTAGAGGTAGTGGTCGGGCGGGATGTGGAAGTCGATCACCACCTCGATCGACCCGCCTGGGGCGATCTCCGGACGGCTGAGCCGGACCTCGGCCCGGAAGGGCTGCTGGGCGCCGGCGACCATGGCCGTCCCCAGCAGCAGGGCGAGCGCCACCGGCAGGGCGTGGAGGAAGAGGCGGGCGGGTCGGGTCTGGGACACTGGGCGGCTCCGGGTACCGGGTTCCGATCGGTTCGTTCGGGCAGACTCGAAGGTTCCGACGGTTGGAATCCATCGAGTCCTTCAACATACTTACGGGGCCCCGGGCGGTCAACGCGACCACCCGGTCCGCCAGACCCAGAGGAACGGACAGCAGATGGCCCGCCAGTCGACAGAAGAGCAGGAACCGAAGCCGCGCCCCGGGCGCCGTCCCGGTCGGAAACCCCGTAAGGACGACGGACCATCGTCCGAGAAGGGCTCGCGGGCCGTCGAGTGGGCCAAGATGCTGCTCTGGGTGGCCGCCCTGACCATCGTCCTGCGGGTCTCGGTCATCGAGGCCTACCGCATCACCAGCGGCTCGATGGAGGACACCATCCTGACCGGGGAGACCATCCTGGGCAACAAGTTCATCTACGGCGCCCGCTTGCCCCTGCTCCCGGTGCGCCTGCCGGCCCTGCGCCAGCCCCGCCCGGGGGACATCATCGTCTTCAAGCACCCGGTCGAGATCGGGGAGCGCTTGGTCAAACGGGTCATCGCGGTCGAGGGGCAGCAGCTCGAGATCCGGGAGAAACAGGTCTATCTGGACGGGGTGCCCGTCCCGCTGCCCGGGACGGCCAAACTGACCGATCCCCGGATCCAGCCCATGGGCATCTCCTATCGCGACTTCCTGGGCCCGGTCCGGGTGCCGCCGGGCAAACTCTTCGTGATGGGGGACAACCGCGACCAGTCCCTGGACGGGCGGGTCTGGGGTTTCCTGGACCGGGACGCCATCCTGGCCCAGGCGATGTTCGTGGTCTACTCCTGGGATATGGATGGTCATGGACCCTTCTGGCGTCGAATACGGTGGAGACGCTTCTTCCACATCCTCCGTTGAGGGGCCGGAACGGGTCCCGGGTCACCGGGACGCCGCGTTGACAGCACGGACCTCGACCGGCATATTCAGGGTCCTCGAAAAGCACATGGGGATATAGCTCAGCTGGGAGAGCGCCGGCCTCGCATGCCGGAGGTCGCGGGTTCGAGTCCCGCTATCTCCACCATACAAGATGAAGGGCCGCAATCAGTTACGAGGATTGCGGCCCTTCTGCTTCTCGCCTACACCGGTATTATCTGACAGTAATCTGACAGGATCAGCGGCATCCATGGGGGACTTGAGGTCACCAGGAACCAGGTGGGCGTAGTACTTCTCGGTGGTCCGCACGCTCGAATGGCCCAGAATTTTCGCCAGGCGGTAGATGTCTCCCCCATACCTCGTGAGGAAGTTCCTGGCGAATGTATCCCGTAGTGCATGGAACTCTCCCTTGTGGATCCCGGCCTTATGGCGGGCCCGGCGGAACGCCTGGGAGACCGTGTCCTTTATGAACGGGAACGGTCCGCTCTCGGTCTGGGGGATCCCCTGCAGGATCTCGATCATCGGCTTGCTCATCGGCAGGTAGCGGACCTTGCGGCCCTTCCCTCGAACACGGACCCGAGTGTCCAGGTCCTCCCAGCGGAGGTTCAGGCACTCGGATAGCCGCATCCCGGTCGACCAGGCCCAGAGGACGAGGGGCCGGTACCGGATCGGAAGCCACTCGAGGATCTGGGCGACCTCCTCATCGGTGTAGGTATCGTCCCGGACTTCCCGCTGTCCCTCCTTCAGCTCGAACCAGGGGACTCCGCTGCAAGGGTTCGAGGGGATCATGTCCCGATCGACGGCCCACTGAAGGGCGGCGTGGAACGCCCTCCGCTCCTTGTTGGCAGTGATGGGTAAGATGCGGCGCTTATCGGCCTCCATCCGTCCCTTCCAGTATCGGAGCAGCTCCTCCTCGGTGGGGGGCCAGCTGCAGGCGTCCAGAACCCTGGGGATGATCTCTTTATAGAGGTCCACCGTCCTGGGTCCGTGGGCGTCGGAGACCTCGAGGAACTCGAAGTAGGCCTTCTCAAAGTCCTGACGTGACCGGAGGGACTTGCCGCCCAGCAGGGCATCGAGTCGGCCCTCCTCAACCTGGGCGCGGATCTTCTCAGCGGTCCGCTTGTCTCGGGATCCGGTCGACCGCCGCCAGCGCCTGCCGGTAGGAGAGAGGGCGGCCGGTACGTCGACGTACCAGAATCCCCACTTGCTGTCCTTGTAGAGGCCTACGTGCAGCATGGGTCAACCTCGCTCGGGGGGCGGGTTGAGTTACTACTCGGATTCATCCAGGTCAAGTTTGAGGGGCTCGGACTCCTTCTTGGTGTGCCGCTTCGCCTTCTTCAGGGTCACATTGCCGCGGGAGGGCGGCATATCAATCTGCTTGCCCTCGAGGAGCTCAGCAATTGTGAGTAGCTGCAGGCGAGGATGTCTAGTGCCCCAGGGTGAATCGTAGAAGCCAGCCGAGGCTACTTCCTCACGCATGGCCCGCGTCGGAGGCTGCATGGTGATGAAAACACCTATCTGTGCCTCTTCTCGGTCTACGACGCCTCGTAGCTCGTGGATGAATTTCCGTTGCACCTTCCCGGCCTTGACCGAGAGGACCACCTGTTTGGTCTTCCCGCCCTCTTCTTCGTCGTGGAAGAACAGCCGTCCGTCTATCCCCCTGTCCGCACCCTTCTTGCCTTCGGCAGGCCTAGCTCCAACCAGCCCGAGAGCCCACCATTGGAATTGATATGGGTCGCTCGTCGCCAGATCCTGAGCATCAGGCAGTGAGGTCGGCTCACCGATTAC
>CAYUVJ010000014.1:11659-15366 GCA_964447955.1 uncultured Gemmatimonadota bacterium | reverse complement strand
GAGGTCGACGAACCGGGCGATGTCGGTCACCTTCTCGACCTCGGCCTCGAGCCCGTTCTCGGAGACCACCTCCTCACAGAGCGCGGTGAGCTTCCGGCAGTTGGCACAGCCGGGACCGACGACTTGGATGCGGATCATGAGAAGTACCTCTTCTGGAAGTGGAGCGAGACGTTGACCAGGCCGATGAGGACCGGGACCTCGACCAGCGGGCCGATCACGGCCGCGAAGGCGGCTCCCGATCCGATGCCGAAGACGGCCACCGCCACCGCGATGGCCAGCTCGAAGTTGTTGCTGGCCGCGGTGAACGAGAGGGTCGCCGTCTTCGAATAGTCGGCCCCGATCCGACGTCCCAGGTAGAAGCTGACCAGGAACATGACCACGAAGTAGATGACCAGGGGGAGGGCGATCCGCAGCACATCGACCGGGATGCGCACGATCTGCTCCCCCTTCAGGCTGAACATCACCAGGATGGTGAAGAGCAGGGCGATCAGGGTGACCGGGCTGATACGGGGGATGAAGGTCTGTTCGTACCAGGTGCGTCCGCGCCAGCGAAGAAGCACCAGCCGGGTCAGCATCCCGGCCACGAAGGGGATCCCCAGGTAGATCGCCACGCTCTCGGCGATGTCCCCCATCCGGATGGCCACCACACTCCCCTCCAGACCGAACAGCGGGGGGAGCAGGGTGATGAAGAACCAGGCGTAGACGCTGTAGAAGAGGACCTGGAAGACGCTGTTGAAGGCCACCAGCCCGGCCGCGTACTCACTGTCCCCGGCGGCCAGTTCGTTCCAGACGATGACCATGGCGATGCAGCGGGCCAGACCGATGAGGATGAGGCCGGTCATGTACTCCGGGTAGCCGCGCAGGAAGAGGATGGCCAGGGCGAACATCAGGATGGGTCCGATGACCCAGTTCTGCAGCAGGGAGAGGCTCAGGACCCGCCAGTCGCGGAAGACCTCGCCCAGTTCCTCATACCGCACCTTGGCCAGCGGCGGGTACATCATCAGGATCAGGCCGAGGGCGATGGGGATGTTGGTGGTCCCCAAACTGAAACGGTCCCAGAACCCAGCCACCCCCGGAAGCAGCCAGCCCAGCCCCACCCCGGCGAACATGGCCAGGAAGATCCACATGGTCAGGTAACGGTCCAGCCGTCCCAGGCGGCGGGTCACGGCCCCGACCGGGGTGTTCGGTGGCGCCATTCATTCTCCTTCCATCCACCCTGCCGTCCCGGGATGGTCCGGGCCGGTCGGTCGGTCTACGGTTCGTCATTTCGTCACACATACAAATATGCGGGAGCTCGGTCCCCCCGCAAGCGGGAATCTCGGGCCGGTTGCGGAATGGCATGTCGAGATGGCGCGGGGTATGATGCGGGTCCCGGTTCCGGCGGTCGCAGACCGGAGCGGCACGACCAGGAGACGCCACCACCGGGGGGATGGAGGAGGACGTTCACGATGCCCGTTACCGAACGCGACCATACCCTGATGGAAAAGGCCCTCAAGGCGGCCGGGGAGGCCGCCGGCCGGGGAGATCTGCCGGTCGGTGCGGTCCTCTCCTCCAACGGCCACATCCTGGCGGTGACCTCCAATAGGGTCACCTCCGATGGTGATCCGGGCGCCCACGCCGAGGCCCTGCTGCTGCGGGCCTGGCCCGATCAGGTCCGGAGCGAGGCGGGTCCGGTGCTGGAGGTCCATACCACCCTGGAGCCCTGCCTGATGTGCCTGGGCGCTCTGACCCTGGCCGGCGTGGCCCGCATCGTGTATGCCTGCCCCGACCCGGTGGGAGGAGCGGCCGGGCTCGAACCGGGCGGATTGCCCACCTGGTACCGTGACCGCTGGCCGGTCCTGGAAGAGGGGCCCGGACGGTGGGATGCCCTCCACCTGCTCACCGGTTACCTGCAGACCCATCCCGGGACCTGGGCGGGGGCACTGGAGGCCTTCGAGGAGCTGGGACCCGGTCCCCGTCCTACTGATGCTTGACGTCACCGTCCCGGTGCACGAGTGTAGAGGTGCCCACCCCCCTGGGTCCCATCCGGGACCGCAACCCGGCCCGCTAGCGGGAGACATCAGCGTATGCGAAAAGTACCAGCCGAGAAACTCACCGAAGCGATCCGCGATCTCGCGATAACCGCGAACTACGACCTGCCCGAGGACGTCATGCAGGCCCTGGAGAAGGCCCGAAAGCAGGAGGTCTCACCGGTCGGACTGGAGATCCTGGACCAGATCATCGAGAACGCCAAGATCGCCGCGACCGACCGGGTCCCGATCTGTCAGGATACCGGCTTCGCGGCCATCTTCCTGGAGATCGGCAAGGAGGTCTGTGTCGAGGGGGACATCGTCGAGGCGGTCAACGAAGGGGTGCGCCAGGGTTACCAGGAAGGCTATCTGCGTAAGTCGATCGTCTCCGATCCCCTGCGCCGCACGAACACCGGCGACAACACCCCGGCTGCCATCACCGTCGAGTTCGTCGACGGGGACAAGGTCACGGTGACCATCGCCCCCAAGGGGGGAGGCAGCGAGAACATGAGCGAGGCCCGCCTGTTCGCCCCGGCCGCTGGGCGCGAGGGGGTGATCGACTTCGTGGTCGACCGGGTGGCCCGCTCGGGCTCCAATCCCTGTCCCCCGGTGGTGGTGGGGGTGGGAATCGGCGGCACCTTCGACCTGTGCGCCAGACTGGCCAAGAAGTCGCTGCTGCGCGACATCGGTTCCCGCCATCCCGATCCCTTCTATGCCGAGATGGAGGAGGAGATCCTCACCAAGGTCAATAAGCTGGGGATCGGACCGATGGGCCTGGGGGGCCGCACCACGGCCCTCGATGTCCACATCGAGGTCTATCCCTGTCACATCGCGAGCCTGCCGGTGGCGGTGAACATGCAGTGCCACGCGGCCCGTCACAAGAGCGCGGTCATCTGAGCATCCGGAGGGATCGAACATGGAAGAGCGCAAGCGTGTCCAACTCCCCCTGACGGCCGAGGCCGTCGCCGACCTGAAGGCCGGCGACCGGGTGTTCCTGAGCGGCCCGATGCTCACCGGCCGTGACGCCGCCCACAAGCGTCTGGTGGATCTCGTCGACAAGGGTGAGTCCCTGCCCATCGATATCGAGGGACAGACCATTTATTTCGTGGGGCCCTCCCCCGCCAAACCCGACCAGGTGATCGGTTCCTGCGGACCGACCACCTCGTACCGCATGGATCCCTACAGTCCCAAGCTCATCGCCCTGGGACTGCGGGGGATGGTCGGCAAGGGCGAGCGCGGCCCCGAGGTGGTCGAGGCGATGAAGGAGCACGGAGCGGTCTACTTCGCCGCGGTCGGCGGTGCGGCCGCCCTGATCGCCCGGAGTGTGAAGACGACCGAGATCATCGCCTATGAGGAACTGGGACCGGAAGCTATCCGCCTGATGGAGGTCGAGGATTTCCCGGCGGTGGTGGCCCAGGACGCCCACGGAGGCAACCTGTACCGGGAAGGGGTCGCCCAGTACGCCGAAAGCTGATACGGGCGGGAGCGTCTACCGGCGAGTGAACGAGAACCACATGGGGCGCCCGGGGGACTCTCCCCGGGCGTTCCCGTTACCGACATCCCGATGAGGGGACGACCATGCGGAAGCGACTGACCGTTCTGACCGCAGCCCTGCTGCTGGCGGTCTCCGGCGCCCACTTCGTACTGACCGACGAGGGGCAGTGGACCCCCGATATGATCCACCGGCTCGATCTGCGC
>CAYUVJ010000014.1:4055-11649 GCA_964447955.1 uncultured Gemmatimonadota bacterium | reverse complement strand
GCCGGACTGCAGATCCCCGTCGAGCAGGTCTTCAACCCGGGCGGTCCGGGGATCCACGAGGCGGTCATCCTGCTGGGCGGCGGTACGGCCGAGTTCGTGAGCCCCGACGGGCTCATCATGACCAACCACCATGTCGCTTTCGGAGCAGTAGCCCGCATCGCCACCGCCGAGAAAGACTACATCACCGACGGATATTATGCCGAGACGCCGGCCATGGAGATCCCGGCCCGGGGGTACACCGCCCGGATGGTCCAGCTCTACCGGGACGTCACCGCCGAGACCCTGCAGGGGGTGGACCCCGACCTGGACTGGTCGAGCCGCCAGGAGCGGATCGGCCGGAACATCGAGCGGATCCAGGAACAGGCCCGGCAGGACCATCCCGACCTGCAGACCTCGGTGGCCACCTACTCCTACGGCAACACCTTCAAGCTCATCGGCTTCAGTGTCATCCCCGATATCCGCATCGTCTACGTGCCCCCCTTCGCGGTCGGCAACTACGGCTCGGAGACCGACAACTGGATGTTCCCCCGGCACACCGGGGACTTCTCCTTCCTGCGGGCCTATGTAGCGCCCGACGGTTCCCCCGCTCCCTACAGCGAGGAGAACGTCCCCTACCACCCCCGTTCCTGGCTCAAGACCGCCCCACAGGGACCGCAGGAGGGGGACTTCGCCTTCCTGTTGGGCTTCCCCGGGACCACCATGCGCTATCGCGACTCCCACTACGTGACCTACGAGTACGAGTCCCGGCTCCCGTACGAGATCATGATCCGCGGGGAGCGGATCGACGTCATGACCCGGATGTCACAAGGGGACCGGGCCCTGCAGATCCGGTTCGCCGAGACCATCAAGGGAATCGCCAACGGCTACAAGAACTACCAGGGCAAGGTCGAAGGCATGGCCCGGGTCGACCTGCCGGCCCTCAAACAGGCCGAGGAGGCGGACTGGATGCGCTGGTACGCCGAGCGCCCGGAACTGAAACGACGCTACGATGGCGTGCTCCCCGCCCTGCAGCGCATCTTCATCCAGGCCCGGGAGGACGATGCGCTCTCTCGTACCATCAGTGAGCTGGCCTACTCCGACGTCCAACGGCTGGCCGGTCAGATTTACGAGTACCTGGTCCAGATGGAGCTGCCCGAGGCCGAGCGCGGTCGGGCCTACCAGGGCACGAACGCCGAACGCACCCGGGCCCGTCTGGTGGAGGGTCCCGGCGACCTCTTCCTGCCGGTCGACCGGGAGCTCTACACCCGGGCCGCCGTCCGGGCCCTGGAGCTGCCCATCGCCGAGCGGCTGGAGACCTTCGCCGCCCTGGTCCACGGGCCGGGGTCGGCCGAGCCGGCCGCGGCGATCGAGACGGCCGTCGCCCGGGCCTACGCCTCCGACCCGGTCCTGCAGGCGGACGGGCGGGAAAGACTGCTGGTGATGAGCCTGACCGAGGCGCTCCGGCAGGGGAGTCTCTTCCTGCAGGTGGCGGCCGAGGTACAGGACGACGCCGCCCGGCTGGACGAGCGGGCGAGGACCCGGAACGCCGAGTTGAACCGACTCTGGCAGCGCTACGCCGAAGGCATCATGGCCTTCCGGGAGAGCCAGGGGGAGACCCTCTATCCCGACGCCAACCGCACCCTCCGTTTCTCCTACGGTTATGTACGGGGCTACGACCCCCGGGACGCGGTCCACATCCTTCCCTTCACCCATCTGACCGGGGTGATGGAGAAGGAGACCGGGGAGGGCGAGTTCATCGTACCCGCCCCCCTCAAGCAGGCCTGGCGGGCCAGGACGTTCGGACCTTTCCAGGACGCCAGTGGAGACGTGCCGGTGAACTTCCTGACTACCTGCGATACCACCGGGGGAAACTCGGGCAGTCCGGTCATGAACGCCCGGGGGGAGTTGATCGGGATCAATTTCGACCGGGTATGGGAGGCCACCGTCAACGACTATAACTTCGACCCGGCCTTCGGACGCAACATCAGCGTGGACATGCGCTACATCCTCTTCGTCTGCGCCACCTTCGGGGCCGACCGGGTGGTGCGGGAACTGGGCTACTGACCGCGGGAGGCTCGAAGTGCTGGAACGGCTCTTCGCTCTGAAGGCCCACGATACGACCGCCGGCACCGAGGTGCGAGCGGGCGTGGTGACCTTCATGACGATGAGTTACATCCTCTTCGTCCAGCGCGGCCTGCTGGGCGCCCCCCCGCCCGCCGGGGCCGGGATGGATCCCGGAGCGGTGGTGGTGGCCGCCGCGCTGGCCTCGGCCGTGGCCTGCCTGGTGATGGGCCTGGGGGCCAACTATCCGGTCGCCCTGGCCCCGGGCATGGGCGAGAACTTCTTCTTCGTCACCGTGGCCGGGATGAGCGTCTCCGGGGCGGTGCTGGGCTGGCGGGTGGCGCTCACCGCCACCTTCCTGGCCGGCCTGCTCTTCCTGGCGCTCAGCCTCTTCCGGGTGCGGGAGCGGGTCTTCCACGCCGTGCCGGAGGGGCTGAAGTACGCCATCGCAGTGGGGATCGGGGTCCTGATCGCCTTCTTCGGTCTGCAGAAGGCCGGGATCGTGGTGGGCGAGCCCTTCTCCCAGGTGACCCTGGGCCGGCTCGACCGGCCGGAGACCCTGCTGGCCCTGTTCGGACTGCTGGTGACCGCGATCCTCTGGGCCCGCCGGGTCCGGGGAGCGTTCCTGCTGGGGATCGTCATCACCACCCTGGCCGGCTGGGCCGCGGGACTGCTCCAATGGCACGGGCTGTTCGCGCTTCCCCCCTCGCCGGCGCCGTTGGCCCTGCAGTTCGACTTCGCCCGGACCCTCTCACTGGCTGTGGTCCCGGTGCTGGTGGTCTTCGTCTTCCTGGACCTCTTCGACACCATCGGGACCCTCATCGCCGTCGGTGACCAGGCCGGGCTGCTGCGGGAGGGACGGCTGGAGAACGCCGGGCGGGCACTGCTGGCCGACGCGGTCGGGTCGGTGGTGGGGGCCTCGCTGGGCTCTTCGACCGTGACCAGTTATGTGGAAAGTGCGGCCGGGGTGGCCGAGGGGGGGCGGACCGGGATGACGGCGGTGGTCGCCGGTCTCTGCTTCCTGGTCGCCCTCTTCTTCTATCCGCTGGTCGAGATGGTGGGCGGCGGGATGACCGTGACCCATGTCCTGGCGGTCGGTCCGGAGAGGATCGAGGTCCCCTTCCTGCTCATCCCGACCGTGGCCCCGGTGCTCGTCCTGGTGGGTTGTCTGATGATGCGCGGGGTCACCCGCATAGACTGGCACGATCCGACCGAAGCCCTGCCGGCCTTCCTGGTCATCCTGGGCATCCCGCTCTCTTTCAACATCGCCACCGGGATCGCCCTGGGCTTCATCTCCTGGGTCCTGCTCAAGGCCGTCACCGGACGGTGGCGCGAGGTCTCCCCCCTGGTCGGTGTCCTGGCCCTGCTCTTCCTGCTCTATTTCCTCTTCGTCCGCCCTTGAGGCGGTGACTATGATGGCGCGTGACCCCGGAGGCCTCGAACCGGCTCAAGGCCCAGGAAGGAAGTCCGGATGAAGGTGATCATCGCCGGCGGCGGGGAGGTCGCCTACCAGATCGCCCGTGAACTGGATGAGCGACTGGACATCGTGGTCATCGAGGACGATCCGGACGCGGCCGCCCGGTTCGAGCGCCTGGACGTCCAGGTCGTGCGGGGTTCCCCGACCGACGCCACCCTGCTCCAGCGGCTCGAGATCGGCCCCGAGGATCATTTCGTGGCCTGCAGTGACAGCGACGAATCGAACCTGGTAGCCTCCCTGGCGGTCAAGTCGCTGACCGATGTGCGGACCACCTGCTTCGTGACCCACGAGTCCAACTACCGCTCCTTCATCCGGCCCGAGAGCGGAGAGCCCCTGCTCAATATCGACCGGCTCATCAGCCCCCCCACTCTGCTGGCCGAAGAGATCGCCCGTATCGTGCTGGTCCCCCGGGCGATCGACGTGAACACCTTCCTGGGCGGCCGCATCTGGCTGCAGGAGTATCGCATACCCATCCGTTCAGGCCTGGTGGGACATCCCCTGAGTCGGCTGGGACTACCCGGTTCCCTGCTGGCCGTGGGACTGGTGCGGGGTGAGGAACTGATCATCCCCGACGGGCGGACGGTCCCCCAGGCCGACGACAAGATCGTCTTCATGGGCACCCAGCAGGCCCTGCGGCAGCTGGAACGGAAGTTCCTGCGCGAGGTGATCGAGCGGGTCGGACTGGTCACCATCGTGGGGGGGGGAGAGGTCGGACTGGCGGTGGCCCGCCGGCTCGAGGAGGAAGGGGACGTCGAGGTCAAACTGATCGAGCGGGACGAACAACGCTGCGAGTTCCTGGCCTCGCTCCTGAAGCGCTGTCTGGTCCTGCACGGTGACGGGACCGACCTGGAACTGCTCGACCTGGAGCAGGTCTATCGCTCCGACGTGCTGGTATCGGTCACCAGCGACGACGAGAAGAACCTGCTCTGCTCCCTGCTGGCCCGCGAGATGGAGATCCCCAAGATCGTCACCCGGGTGAACAACCCGGGGAACGTCCATCTCTTCGAGAGTGTCCGTATCGACGTGCCGCTCAACCCCCGGACCACGGCCATCAAGACGGTGCTCGCCTCCCTGCAGAGCACCCGGGTCCCCCTGCTGGCCACCGTGGAGAAGGGCAAGGGGAGTGTCGTTGAGATCACCGTCCGCCCCGGGTTCAAGCCTACCCCCGTCCGCGATCTGCCACAGGTCGGCGAGGTGGTCATCGGAGCCGTGGTCCGGGATTACAAGACCTTCGTGCCCCATGGCGATGACGTGATCCGGCCCGGAGACCGACTGCTGGTCTTCACGCTCCAGGAGGACAGCACGTCTCTGAGCGAGATGTTCTGAGGGGTCCGGGATGCGTCTCTCCATCGTCGCCAACACCGTTGGACAGGTCCTGCGCTACTTCGCCCTGATCATGTTCTTCCCCCTGGTGGTGGACTGGATCTACGGGGGATGGCACGAGTCGCTCGGTTTCCTGATCGCGGGGCTGGCGGCCGCCGTGGCCGGTGAGTTCCTGCGTCGGGCCCACCGGGGGAAGGCCGAACTGGCCCGGGTCGAGGGACTCGCCGTGGTGGCCCTGGTCTGGCTGGTGGTGGCGGCCTTCGGAGCCATCCCCTACCTGTGGGCCGGGGTGGGCCCGTTGGACGCGCTCTTCGAATCGATGAGCGGGTTCACCACCACCGGAGCGACCATCCTCACCGATTTCGGCCGGTATTCCAGGGGCCTGTTCTTCTGGCGGGGCCTGACCCAGTGGTTGGGCGGGATGGGAGTGCTGGCGCTCTTCATCGCTGTCCTCCCGGCCCTCGCGGTCGCCGGTCGCCAGCTCTTCTTCGCCGAGGCCCCCGGGCCCTCGGAAGAGCGGCTGACCCCCCGTATCCGCAACACCGCGATCGCCCTCTGGAGTCTCTATGCCGGCCTCTCGGTGCTCCAGGTGCTGGCCCTCCGGGTCACCGGCATGCCGTTCTACGACGCGGTCTGCAACACCTTCACCACCATGGCGGCCGGGGGGTTCTCGCCCAACCCCTACAGTATCGCCGGGTATGCCAACCCGGCCGCCGAATGGGTCTTCATCGTCTTCATGTTCCTGGCCGGGGCCAACTACTCCCTCCAGTTCCAGGCGGTGCGCGGGCGACCGGGAGCCCTCTTCCGGGACGAGGAGTTCCGGGTCTACACCGGTCTGGTCCTGCTCGCCGGTCTGATCCTCTTCCTGGTACTGCTGCGTTTCACCGCCGCCCTGCCGGAGTCCTACCTGGCCTCGGACGTGGGTAACGGGGCGCTGACCGATGCCGCCCCAACCGATCTCGTACGGCAGGCTCTCTTCCAGGTGCTGACCATCCTGACCACCACTGGTTACGCCACCGACGACTTCAGCCTCTGGAGCGAGTCGGCCCGCATGGTCCTGCTGGTGCTGATGTTCGTCGGCGGCTGTGCCGGTTCGGCGGCCGGCGGTCCCAAGGTGGTCCGCCACTGGCTGACCGGCAAACACGCCTTCCGGGAACTGCTGCGGGCCCTGCATCCCCGGGCGGTCCGGCCGATCCGGTTTGGCAGCCGGGTGGTGCCCATCGAGATCATCCGCTCCATCACGGCCTTCATGCTGCTCTATATGCTCATCTTCACCTTCAGTACGGCCGTCCTGGTGATGCTGGGAACCGACATCATGACGGGACTCACCGCCAGCATCGCCACCCTGGGCAACATCGGACCGGGGTTCGGCGGGGTCGGTCCCATGGCCAGCTACGCCTGGCTCCACCCGGTCTCCAAGTTCGTCCTGATCCTGAACATGTGGATCGGCCGGCTGGAGGTGATGACGGTGCTGGTCCTGTTGCAGCCCGAGGTCTGGCGGACGATGCAGTGGCGGGCCTCCCGACGTCTGCACCGGGAGGAAGCGACGGTCTGAACCGGGCAACAAGAGGCCGCCGGACGACCCGGACAGGGTCGGACCGTGGGGCTCAGCCGGATTCCCGGACCAGGATCAGGAAGGCAGCGGCGGCCCCGGTGGAGATTGCGGGGACGGGGGCATGGCGGTCGACCGGGCCCTGGCCTCCCAGCGGCGGATCATCTTGACGAACAGTTCCACCAGGTCGGGGTCGAAGTTGCTCCCGGAACCCTTCAACAGGATGTCCATGATGACATCAGGGGGGAGCGGGTCCTGGAAGGGGCGCCGCGTGCGCATGGCGTCGTAAGCGTCGCAGAGGTGGACCAGCTGGCTGACCCGGTGCGGACGCCGGGGGTACCTCAGTTCCGGGTACCCTCCCCCGTCCCAGCGCAGGTGGTGTTCATAGGCCGCCACTGCCGCGACCTCGAGACCCTTCCCCGAGTTGAGCAGGATGCGGGCCCCCTCGACCGGGTGCCGCTTGATGTGCACCCACTCCTCATCGTCCAGTTTCCCTGGTTTGTTCAGTACTTCGGACGGTACCACCACCTTGCCCACATCGTGCAGCAGGGCTGCTTCGCCCACGATCCGGACCTCGGGACCTGAGAGCTGCATGAACTCACCCAGGGCGATGGACAGGACCGAGGTGTTCATGGAATGGACCGTCGTGTACTGGTCGGCCTGTTTGAGCGGGACCAGCGGCAGGAAGAGTTTGGCCTCTTGACGCATGGTGGAGGTCAAGGTGTCCACGACCGAACGGGCGAGGTCGACCGTGATCTTACCCCGTTTGAGGGCCTCATCGTGGAACTGGTCCACCTTGGCCATTTCCCGCTCGGCTTCGAACGGGGGTTCCTCGTCCTCGCTCTGGAGCAAGCCGAACTGGATGTGCCGGAAGTTCAGGGGGTCGAGCGGAGCGGTCTCCCGCGCGGTGGTCGAGCGGGCGGTGACCACTGTCAGGAAGGCGTCGAACTCCGTCCGGGTCAGTCCGGTAACGAACTCGATGCGTTCCACCCCGGCGGCGATCAGCCGGCGGGCCAGGGCCCAACCCTTCATCTCCCGCAGGGGCTGGTCGCCGAAGACGACCTCGTCCTCGAGGAAGCTGAATTTGACGTGACGGTCCTCGTTGAGCAGACCGTTCAGCACATCGAAGGCCTGCTGGAGGGGTTTCTCCCGGGCGGGGTGACCGGCCGTGTAAAGCCCCAGGGCTGAGAAGGCGTGCCCCA
>CAYUVJ010000014.1:0-4045 GCA_964447955.1 uncultured Gemmatimonadota bacterium | reverse complement strand
CCCCAGGGCGGTGAGGAAGCTGGCCGGGGCGTTCATGACGCCCCCTTCCCGCGCGGCCGGACGACAGCCCGCACCTGGGCGTCCTTCGACTTGCCGGCCGCCTCCAGCACCGGCCGGCTCTCCGGGTCCTGAGGCCAGCCGCGCTGGATGGCCGCCAGGGCTTCCAGCATCTCGGCCGACTTCTCGGCCAGCCGTCGTCCGAACAAGAACCGCCGGACCCAGACGATCCGCAGCAGGGTCTGCAGCGCCTCCGGGGTCCCGGCCGTCGAGAGGGCCCGGATGGCGGCCAGTCGAAGGGGAGCGGTGGATGAGACGGCACCGACGATACCGATCACCAGCGGGGCCAGGGTGGGAGGGCAGAACGACTCGGCAGCATCGAGTCCCAGCGCGATGATCCGGGGTTCGTTGTCGCTCAGGGCGGCCGCGATGGGGATCTCCCGGTCCTCCATATGGGTCAGCGCCATCCGGATCGCCTCCCGACGCACGACCACGTCTGGATCGATGATCCAGGGTTCCAGGGCGAAATCCTCCGGGAGTGCGGGCAGCACCGCCAGGATGCTCATCAGTTCCCGACGCAGGGCGGTCCCGGCCGCCTCCAGGCGGGCCACGACCGGGGGGCCGACCACGGGCCCCAGCTCCACGAGTCGTTCCACGAGGGCCTGGCGCAGGGTCGTCGCCTCGCTCTCGTCCAGGATATCGAGGAGGGTCTCGACCCCGTCCGGGTCGAGGTGCGGGAGCATGCGGTCGAGCAGCTTGAGGTCGGGCGAGTCAGCGGTCAGGATCCGGCGGACGTTCTTCGGGACGGCCACTTCGGGCCAGATCTCCCCGGCCGCCGGGGAGTCTTCTCCGGCCCGTTCGAGCAGTCCGACCAGTTCGATCAGACCCGTGGGCTCGGCCATCATCTCCCGCACCGCATCGTGGGTGATCCGGCCGACCTCTTCCAGTTCCAGGCTCATCTGCACGACCCGGGCGGGTTCGGGCTCCTCCAGCCAGAAGGGCTCGGCGGCCAGGATCGGGGTCTGGCGGCTGAAGTCCTTGAGCGCGCGGCCATAGTCCTCCGGAGTGGGATCATCGATCTGCCACTCCGCCCCCAGCTGACGGACCAACTCCCCCAGGTCGCCCCCCTCCTCCTCCCCATCCTCCGTCTCGTCGCCGCTCCCTCCAGCCGCCTGCATCCCCAGTTTGGTGAGGATCCGCAGCAGGGAGGCACCCGGGCCCTCCCGGTCCCCGGAAGCCCCTTCGATTATCTCGGCGACGGCACCGGAGAGACTGTCGGCGCCGGCCTCGGCCGCACCCTGCAAGCCGGGGACCGCTTTGATCAGACGCCCCAGGCTCTTGGGGGGCATGTTGAGGATGAGCCGGGCCATCTCATGACGAAAGGCCTCCGGGTCCTCTACCGGCTGCCCCTTCAGGACCCGGGCCAGCTGGGGCATCTCGGAGAGGGCTATCTGGGGTGCCGCGTCCCCCTCGGGTCCCGACGCTCCTCCATCCTCCATATCCGCCCCAGCGGCGGATTCGTCCCCTTCGGGGACCGATCCGGGCTCCTCCCCACTCCCACCGGGCCCGGCACTGACCGCCTGTCCGGAACCCTCCTCACCCTCCCGGGCGATGGTCAGTCCATCGTACGCGATCGCGGTGAGGCCGATATGGGACCACTGCTCGAGGGCCGCCGGCCCCCCCGTAGCCAGGGGTTCCCCCGATTTGCCCAGCGGTCGTGCGACTGCGGTGAGGAAAGCCTCGAGCTCTTCCTCCCGCAGGCCCTTGCACAGGGCGATAGTCCGCAGCTGGTTCTGATAGAGGCGTTGGGCGAGTCCGGCATAAAGGGGATTGGTCGGATCGGTCTCTCCGCTCAACAGGGTCAGCTGGTCCTTGCGGACGGTGATCTCGAGTTCTCCCCGTTCGGGCAGGAGGGCATCGAGTCGTTCAGCCAGGGTCCGGGCGGTTGCCGCCCGGGAGGGATGACCGGGCGGATACATAGCGAACCGCTGGGCACCGCGGGCCAGTTCGGTGATGAGTTCGAGGTGCTCCGGGGACATCCGGACGACCTGTGGCTTCGCCCCATGGTCTGCCGGTATCCATGGGGCCTGGAACCGACGCGTATCACTCCGTCCCTCTGATCGGATCCGGCCTACTCTATATACTTCCGAACCCCGATATATTGCAAATCGGACTCCTTATTAAATAGTCGGGGCTTCCTCGATACCGTCTTGGCCAGGCGGGCGGATCGTAAGGTGGTGCGTCGGAGGTCTTGGGTACATTTACATAGAGTTCTCTACTTTGCAGAGGAAATGTCCCATGACGACACAGGACGTCCTCACGCCCGAGACCCGGGAGGCGATCCAGGCCCGGCTGTCCGGGCTGGACCGACTGCTGGAACATCGGGTGCGGCTGGTGACCACCCTCCTGCTGGCCCCGGGGAGGGACCTGGCCTTCTCCGAGCTCCGCCGGCTGACCGGTGAGACGGACGGCAACCTGGGCGCCCACCTGAAGAGGCTGGCCGAAGCGGGGTATCTGGTTGTCGATCGGAGTTTCGTGGGCGAGCGACCGCTGACCCGGTATCGACTCACCGCTCAGGGGCTGGATGCCCTGGAGCGGCACCTGGAGGCCTTCGAAGGACTGCTGGCGATCGCGCTCGACTGAACCGTGTTTGGGGGCGCCCCGACCCGGCCGGTCGCGACCGTCGCGGCCGGACATGGGGCCCGGAGGCGGCCGGCGTCCCGGCCGGAAAGATCCTTCCTATGACCGGAGACTCCGGGTCGGAAGGTTCCGTGTCGTTTTGCCACGGTCCGGTCCGTATCTCTCGGACCCATGCTGTCCGGTACTCCAGAAAAGACGTTATTACGCTCTAATCATTCCCTTAACGGTAGTCTGGTGCGTCTTTTTTCTGGAGGAATCCGTTTGCCTATGTGCACGCTTTTTGCGCTTGACTCCAGTCAGATCATCTTGCCTATGTGCACGCTTTTTGCGCACGACTCCAGTCAGACCATAGAGAAGTGACGCCTGTCCGGCCCGGGACAGGTCGTTTCATACAGAATGCCTACCTGTTCTCCGGAGGAAACAAGATGTCAGAACGGACGACCAGAGCCCTCCCCTTGGTGGTGGCCCTGGCCCTGCTGCTGGCCCCCGTGTCCGCCCTCGCCCAGGGCACCACGGGAACCGTCCGGGGCAAGGTCACCGACCAGGCGACGGGCGAACCGCTGGCGGCGGTGAACGTGGTGCTGCTCGAGACCGACGGCATCTTCACCCAGATGGGGGCGTTCACCAACGCCGATGGCGACTTCGTGATCATCAACGTCCCCCCCCAGCGCTACAACATCCGAGCGACCATGATGGGGTACCGGACCTTCGAGGTGGAACAGCTCCTGGTCACGGTGGGAGTCTCCACCGTCCAGAACTTCCAGCTCGAGGCCACCGTCCTGGACATCGGGGAGGTTGTCCGGGTCGTGGCCGAACGCGACATCATCCAGCGTGACGTCACCGCCACCCAGCAGTCGTACACCTTCGACGAGATGGAGCGGATGGCGGTCAGCAGCACAACCGAGATCCTGTCCCTGCAGACCAATGTCTACAGCCAGTATCGTCAAGGGGACGGTGAAATCTACCAGTACTACGCTCGAGGGCAGGAGCAGATGTACATGCGCGGCGGCCGGAACGCCGAAGTGGCCTTCATGATCGACGGCATGCAGGTCACCAACCTGCTCTACGGTGGCCAGGCCGCGCAGGTCAGCCCCTTCTCTCTCTCCGAGATGGTGGTCATGGCCGGCGGGATGAGCGCCGAGTTCGGGAACGCCATGTCCGGTGTGGTCAACATGGTCACCCGCGAAGGGGGATCTAATTACGACGCCAACGTGGAGATCCTCTCCAGCGAGATCTCTCCGGCCCCGCAGGACGATGTGCGGGACATGACCAGTCTTCAGGGTTACCTGGGCGGACCGGTGCCGGTGACCCCCAACCTCCTCTTCTTCACTTCCGGGATGGCATCGATGGCGCGGTCCGGCACCGCCAAGAAGGACGACATCGTCTACGACCTCTACGCCGACCCGAC
>CAYUVJ010000013.1:0-15582 GCA_964447955.1 uncultured Gemmatimonadota bacterium | reverse complement strand
CGGGGAGGAAATGGGACTGCGGGGGTCTCGCTGGTTCGTGGACAACTGCCCGGTGCCGCTGGAGAAGATCGACGCCATGCTGCAGATGGACATGATCTCTCGCAACGACCCGGCCAGCATCTGTCTGATCGGCTCCCACTTCTTTTCCTCGGAACTGGACGCCGCCAACCGTAGGGTGGCCGACCGCCTGGGGCTGGTCGCGATCGATGACAAATACAACGACCAGACCCTGCAGCGGAACTACCACAGTCAGAGCGACCACTACTCATTCCACAGCTACAGCATCCCGGCGACCTTCTTCTTCTCCGACATCACCCCGGAACTCCACACCCCGGCCGACGAGATCGCCCTCTGCGACTTCGACAAGATGACCCGGGTGACCAAGCTGGTCTACGCGAGTGCCGTCGAACTGGGGAACATGCCGGAGATGGTGGCCCTCGACAAGGACCCCGAGGTGACCCAGCGGGGACAGCCGGTCGGACGGGGGCGCTGAGTCACTCCACCGGGCGACCTGAGCGCCGCCCGAAGAGACCTGGAGGTCTGAAGGGCGTCCCGAAGTGCTCGGGACGCCCTCGCTGTCTCAGGGCAGGACCAGCCGGTAGCGTTTGATCCGGGGCATCCCGTCCGCTCCCTCGTGGTAGGCGACCACATCCTCACCCCGGATATGAGGCTCGGGTGAGAAGCAGAGCCCCTCGGGTGCCTCGACCTCACCCAGATACCGACCGTCGAGGTCGAACACATCCAGCAGCAGGGTGTCGAACCAGCGTCGTCGGTGATACCGGTCGGGATCCTCGAGCGGATCCTCGACCCCGGCGGGGTCCTCCCACCCCGTTCCCTGCCGGACCACCCATACCCGGCCGCTGAGGTCGGGCCATAGCACCTGGAAGGCCGGCTTGTCGTGAGGGATGGCCGGTCCGTTCCAGGCCCAGCCGGGCTGGGTCTCCCGCATGTTGCTGATGGCCGACCGTTCGTACCACACGGCCTCGGCCGGCTGTACCGGGACGCGTACCCGGCTGCGTTCCGCGATCACGACCCGCCCGTCGAGGTGGCGGATCTCGAAGCGGTAGTCCGAGGAGACCCCGCTGACCATCACCCGGTCGCTGCTGACGTTCCATTCCAGGTCGGGGGCGAAGGGGACCCTTGAGTAGTTGCCCCCCCATCCGTCCGCGCGCAGGGCCGAGATGACCCAGGGCTCGAAGTCGTAGCGGGGTGGGGCGAGGGTGTCCCCGAGGACGCCCTGCGGCCCCCAGGAGACCAGGCCCTTGAGCCACTGGTCCGGCGGGACCCCGAGGTTGAGGATCGAACCGGTGTACAGCGTGCCGTCCGGAGCGAAGAACATGCGCAGACTCGTGGTCCCCTGGGAGAAGAGCCGCCAGTGGTCCACCGGGCGTCCGGTCCGGTCGTATATGTTGATGCGGGAACTGGGATCGTCGCGCACGAAGAGTCGTCCGGTACCGGGCTCCAGGGCGATCCGGCGGGGTGCCTGCAGCTCCCCCGGTCCGCTCCCCCGGCGTCCGATGTCGAAGAGGTGGTTCCCCTGCCGATCGAAGATCCGCACGGTCGGCACTGATTCGTCCAGCACGTAGATGCGCTCCTCGTCGGCGGTCAGGTCCTCCACGTTGCCGAACAGGTAGGCATCCTCCGGGCCATGCTCGGGACCGATGGAGGTCTCCTCGACCAGCCGGGCTTTCCCCCGCCAGACCGAGCCCGAGATGGTTCGCACGGTGGTCACCGTTCCCTCGATGTGTCTTTCGGCTCGCCACTCTCCGTCCAGCCCCCCCCGGGCAGGGGAACAGCCGACGGACAGGCCGGCCGCGAACAGCGCCACCAGGAGGAGAGAAGAAGCCGGGTGGTGAGGACGGACCGGGATGGACCACAGGTGACGTCGCGGAATGGCTGGGTGCGCCGGACTGGAGAGGGTCATCGTCTCACGTTCGATCATTGCCCGTTCATGGACATGTCCGGCCGGGGTGCGGCGTCAGGTCGAGGTCCGGTGGTCGATGTCATCGCCCCGGATCCTGCTGATTAGATGCCGTGGAGGGGGATAACGTTGCCGGGCGGACGACCGAGCACTGATCTGAGGGTCCAGCCGATCGCGCAATAGAAAGCCCGGAGGTCGACCGACCTCCGGGCTTCGATATGGAGCGAGAGACGGGACTCGAACCCGCGACCCTCACGTTGGCAACGTGAAGCTCTACCAGCTGAGCTACTCTCGCCCGCCAGGTCCATAGAGTTTGCAATATGACGGCCCTACTGGCAACCCCGAATTTGAGCGTATTCCTGTCGGCGCGGGCGGTTACCATTAGGACATGAAAGAAGCGAAGAACGAAGACCCGCGCCGTCTCCTGCGGCATCTGCCCCCGGTGGAGGAAGTGCTGGCCGCCCTCTCCTCGGGTCCAGGGGCCCGAATGGAACCGGCGATGCGGACCCGGCTGGCCCGACGGGTGCTGGCGGCACTCCGTCGTGAGGTGGAGACCGGGGCCTGGCGGCCCCGGGATCGGGCGGGGGCGACGAAGCGGGCCCGACGCGAGGCGCGAGCGGCCGCCGACCGCCTGCTGGCCCCGCATCCCCGTCCGGTCATCAACGCCACCGGTGTGCTCCTGCATACCAACCTCGGCCGGGCCCCCCTGGCCGACGATGCGGTCCGGGCGGTCGCGCGGGCGGCCTCCGGCTACTCCGACCTGGAATACGACCTGAAGGCGGGCGGTCGGGGCAGCCGCCTGGCCCGCCTGGAGGAGCTGCTGCCTGTGCTGACCGGGGCCGAGGCGGCCCTGGCCGTGAACAACAACGCCGCCGCCGTCCTGCTGGCTCTCAACACCCTGGCCGAGGGGCGCGAGGTGGTGGTCAGCCGAGGGCACCTGATCGAGATCGGCGGTTCCTTCCGGATGCCGGACATCATGGCCAAGAGCGGTGTCCGGATGGTCGAGGTCGGCACGACCAACAAGACCCACCTGAAGGACTACGAGCGGGCTCTGGGGCGCCGGACCGGCCTGATCCTGTGCGTCCATCAGAGCAACTTCCTGCAGAAGGGCTTCGTCCAGCAGGTCCCCCTGACCGAACTGGCCGCACTGGGGGCCCGCCACGGCGTACCGGTCATGGACGATCAGGGGAGCGGGGTGCTCGAGAGGCCTGAGGCGCTGGGGGCGCCTGACGAGCCGACGGTCGCGGCCAGCCTGGAGGCGGGTGTGACCGTGGTCACCTCCAGTGGCGACAAGCTCTTCGGGGGCCCGCAGGCCGGGATCGTGCTGGGGACGAAGGACTGGGTGGCGCGGATGAAGGCCAACCCGCTGGCTCGCACCGTACGGCTCGACAAGATGCAGATCGCAGCCCTCGAGGCGACCCTGCGTCTCTATCTGACCGGACAGACCGACGGGAAGGTGCCGGTCCGACGTCTGGCCCTCACCCCGCCGGGAGTGCTGCGTGACCGGGCCCGGACCCTGGCGGCAGCGGTCAAGGAGGCCCTGGCCGAAGCGGACCAGGCGGGGCGGGTGGCGGTCAAGGCGGCCGCCACCGAAGGGGCCCTGGGCGGGGGTTCCAGTCCCGACGTGGTGGTGCCGGGGTGGGGGGTCGTACTGAGCCCGGGGAGGAGCGGTCCGAGCGCCGCCCGGATCGAACGGGCCCTGCGCGGCGGTCGGCCGCCGGTCATCGCCCGAGTGTCGGAGGAAGAGGTCATCCTGGAAGTTCGATCGGTCCTTCCCGGCCAGGAGGCGCGTCTGCCGCGCCTGGTGGCCCGGGCCGTCCGGCAGGCCGCCGGCCAACCGTAGCGGGAGCACCGCGTGCGCATCAGCAAGCTGAACATCTTCGGCTTCAAGTCCTTCGCCGACAAGGTGGAGATCACCTTCGGCGAGGGCATGACCTCGGTGGTCGGCCCTAACGGTTGCGGGAAGACCAATGTCGTGGACGCCATGAAGTGGGTGCTGGGGGAGCAGAAGCCCACGGCCATCCGCGGCAAGACGATGGAGGACGTGATCTTCAATGGTTCGGTCGACCGCAAGCCGCTCAGCATGGCCGAGGTCTCACTGACCGTGGACAACTCCGAGAACCTGCTCAAGATAGACAGTCCCGAGGTTACCATCACCCGCCGGGTCTTCCGGGACGGTCAGGGCGAATACCTGATCAATAAACAGATCTGTCGCCTGCGTGATATCCACGACCTCTTCATGGATACCGGGATCGCCAACAACGCCTATTCGGTGATCCAACAGGAGATGGTCGACACCATCATCAGCGACAAGGCCGAAGAACGGCGCCTGCTCTTCGAAGAGGCGGCCGGCATCCAAAAGTACAAGTCCCGGCGCCGGGAGACCCAGAACAAGCTCAAGAGCACCGAGCAGGACCTGCTTCGGCTGAGCGACGTGATCGCCGAGGTGGAGAAGAACGTGCGCAGTCTGCAGAGGCAGGTCAGCCGGGCTCGGCGTTTCCAGAAGTACCGCGACCGGCTCTCGGTCGCCGAGGTCCACCTGGCCCTGCTGCGGGACCGGCGCTACGAAGAGGAGATGAAGCCCCTGCGGGAGGAGGTACGCACTCTGCGCGATACCCGGCAGGGGATCGGCTCGGGGCTGGCCCAGAAGGAGGCAGCGGTGGCCGAGGCCCACCGCCAGGCGCTCGACATGGAGAAGGCGCTCGATACGCTCCAGCAGGAGGTGGACGAGGCCCGCGAGCGGGTCCGGCAGGTCGAATCTGAACTCATCGCCCTGCGGGAGCGCCGGGCGGCGGCCGAAGAGTCGGCCCGCCGCGGCCGGGCTGAGGCCGAGGAGATGGATCTGCGGCGGCAGCACGCCCTCTCCGAGAGTGAGCGGCTGAACGAAGAGACCGAGCAGGCGGGTAAGGAACTGGAAGGGCTGCGTGAGCGGGAGGAACAGGTCGGGGCCTCGCTGGGGGCGGTCGAGGAGCGGCTGGCCGAGGCCCAGCAGGGGCTGAACGAGCTGAGTGAGCGGCACGCCCGGGCCAGCCATTACTACCAGGACGAGGCCCAGCGGGCCGAGTTCCTGCAGTACAAGGTGAACGAACGCCGCCGCCGCATCGAGACCTTGAAGCAGCAGCAGGTGGAAGCTCTGGCCGAGGCCGAGGAGGCGGAGCGGGAGAGCACGGCGATCGGGCGGCGCCTGCAGGAGATCCGGGAGCGGCGGAACAAGCTGCTGGCCGAACGCGAAGCGGTCGACACAGAGAGGGAGACCTGCAGCGAGACCCTGCGGCGGCTGGGGGACCAGCGGGCCGATCTGGAAGGGACGCTCAAGGGGGTCGGGGCAGAACGCGACCTGGTCCAGGGACTGCTCGATCGTCTCGAGGGGGTCGGTGAGGCGGCCCGGCGACTGCGGGAAGAAGGAGTCGAAGGATTGGAGGGTCTGCTGGCCGAGCGGCTCCAGGTGGAACCGGAGAGTGTGACCGCCGTCGAGGCGGTCCTGGGCCCGGCCCTGGAGGGGTTGTTGGTGGCCGACGAATCGTCGCTCCGTCGGGCCGTGGCGCGTTTGAGTGGTCTGGAACGGGGGGGACGGGCGGTCCTGTTGGCGCCCTATCTGGCCTCCAACCACCATCCGGTGCTGCCCGAATGGGCCCAGGCCGAAGAGGGGGTTACCGGTCGTCTGGCTGACCGGGTCCGGGGTGAGGGGCTGGAAGCCGACCTGACCCGAGGCCTGCTGGCCCGGGTGCTGCTGGTCGCAGACCTGGACCGGGCGCTCGGACTGGCCACCCGGGCGGGGGTCACGGGCTGGACCCTGGTGACCCTGGCCGGAGAGACCGTCACCCCCGGCGGCGTGGTCCGGGCCGGCCGTCCGGCCGCGCACGGTGCGGACGAAGGCCTGCTGGCTCGGCGCAGCCGGCTGGAGACCCTCGAAGCCGAGACGGTACGGCTGCGAGGTTCCCTGCGCGGGGTCGAGAAGCAGTTGGCGGCTGAGGCCGCCCGTCTCGAGTCCCTCAAGGCCCGCTCGGCTGCGGTCCGGGGGGACCTGGAAAGACTCGAGAACGAACTGCGCGAACAGGAACGGGCCCAGGGGAACGCCCAGTCGCGGCACGATGGACTGCTCGAGCGCTCCGAGGACCTGCTTGCCCGGGTCGGTGACGAGGAGACCGAACTCTCCGAGGATGTCACCGAATTGGAACGACTCAGCCCGCTGCTCACCCAGGCGCTGGAGGAGAGCGGTCAGCTGGGCGGTCAGATGGAGTCCCAGTCCCAGACGGTGCGTCTGCTGAAGGGGGAACGGGACCGGGACCGGCAGCTGGTCCAGGAGGTGCGTCTCTCCCGGGTCCGGGTCGAGCATCGGATCGACGGGCTCCAGCGGGAACGTCACCGCCTGCTCGAGAGCGCCGACGAACTGGACAAGGCCGCCGCCCGCCGGCGGGCCGAAGCCGAGGAGGCCGACCGTCAGACGGCCGAGCTGGCCCGGGTGATGCAGGAGAAGGAAGAGGCGCTGGCCGGTCGCCGGGAGGTCAGGACAAAGCTGGAAGCCGACTACACGGAGAAGGAGGCGGCCTTCTACGAGCACCGCAACGCGTTGGCGGAGCAGGAGGAAGATCTGCGCCGGGAGCGCCGCGACCGGGAGGAACAGCAGGAACGGATCCACACCCTGGAACTCAAGCTGCACGACCTGAACGCCCGGCGGGAACATCTGGCCGAACGGATCGGTGAGGAGTACGACGTGGTCCTGGCCGAGGTGGACGAGGCCCGGTTCGTGGCCGAGGGGGAGGAGCCCCCGGCCTACGAGGAACTGGACGAGGAGGTCCGCACCCTCAAGGAACGCTTCGACAAGCTCGGTCCGGTCAACCTGCTGGCCCTCGAGGAGTACGACACCGAGAAGGAGCGGCTCGACTTCCTGACCGGCCAGCGGGACGATCTGGCGGCCGCCCGCGAAGACCTGCAGCAGACCATCCGCAAGATCAACAAGACCGCCCGGGAGCGGTTCCTGGCCACTTTCGAAGCCATCCGGTCCAACTTCCGCCGGACCTACTCCCTGTTTTTCGAGGGGGGGGAGGCCGACATCTACCTGGGGGAGGAGGGGGACCCGCTGGAGTCCCGGATCGAGATAGTAGCCCGTCCCAAGGGGAAGATCCTCAAGAGCATGGCCGCTCTCTCGGGCGGGGAGCGGGCACTCACCGCGGTGGCCCTGCTCTTCGCCATCTACCTGGTGAAGCCGAGCCCCTTCTGCATCCTGGACGAGGTCGACGCCCCGCTGGACGAGGCCAACATCGGCCGGTTCCTGCGGGTGATCAAGTCATTCGGGGAGACCACCCAGTTCATCCTCATCACCCACAACAAGCGGACCATGGAGGCCTCGGACACCTTCCTGGGGATCACCATGGAGGAAGCGGGGGTCTCCAAGGTGGTTGGGGTCCGCTTCGGCGACGAGGAGGAGGCCGCCGCCTGACGGCTGGCTGGGCCGTCCGACCGCTCCTCCCGTCGGTCCGGACACGCCCCCCTCGACGGGGGGAGTTGTCGTCTCGGAGAGGTTCTCAGCGCGGCGGTCGCTTGAAGCTGATCGAGAGCCCTCCTCCGCTCTGGAAGAACTCGGTCTCCATGTCGGAGGTGGCCAGCAGGGCTTCCACGAACTCCCCGGTCCCCATGGCCCCGCCCCGTCCCCGGCCTCTCCGACCGCCTCCCCCGCTCACCGGCGGGGCGACGTTGTGCGCGGTCACACACCCGCCCACCACGAGCTTCGGGTGGAGCCACTGGAAGTACTCCAGGTACCAGTCTTTGTCGGCGTCGATGAAGACGAAATCGTACGGCCCGGGCAGGGCAGGGACCAGCTGGTGGGCGTCGGCCAGCCGGGCGTCCACGTACTCGCTCAGCCCGGCGGCTTCGAAGTTGGCTACCGCCTGGCGATGGCGTCGCTCGTCGATCTCGATGGTGATGAGCTTTCCCCCGGTCTTGCTGAGCGCCCAGGCGATCCAGATGCCCGAGTGGCCGGTCGAGGTGCCGACCTCGACCGCCCGGGTGTAGCCGTGCTCGACGATGAGGTCGAACAGCTTCTGGCCGTCCACCATCGGGACGTTCATGTCCCGCCAGGCCCGCTGGTTGCGATCCAGGAACGAGCGCACCTGCCGGTCCAGGTCGGTCTCCTGGGTGGCGGCCTGGGCCTGGACGAGGACCGGCCCGGCCGCGAGTGACAGGAGTATGACCGGGGCCAGGAGCCGGGCCCTGGGACGGTTCGGACCTCTTCGTGGCTGACTAGACATCGTCCTCTCCTTCTGTGGTTCGACGGCCGTTCCTCCGGAAGACCAGGTAGGCCGGGATACCGGCCAGCACGGTGAGCACGGCGATGGAGGACTCGACCGGACGCTGGAGATAGGCCAGCGCGAGGATGGTGACCCCGGAGAGCAGATAGACGATCGGGGCGAGGGGGTAGAGGGGCATCGGGTTCCTGCTCTCACCCCGGCGCCGGAGCCGGAAGAGCCCGAAGACGGCGAAGAGCGGGAAGATCCCCAGGGAGAATCCCATGTAGGTCAGGATCTGGTCGAAGGTTCCCGACAGGACCAGGACCACCGCGATGCCCCACTGGAAGAGGATCGACCAGGCCGGGGTGCGGTAGACCGGGTGGAGCCGGCCGGCGAGGGAGAAGAACCGGCCGTCCCGGGCCATCGCGTAATAGACCCTCGGTCCCAGGATGATGAAGGCACTGATCGAGGAGAAGAGGGCGAAGGCGACCATCACCGAGACCAGTCGCTGTACCCCGGGCCCGAACAGGTTGCCGGCGGCCAGGCCCCCCACTGCGATCACTCCGCTCATCTCCGCCGGAGCGGCGGCATAGACGAAGAGCAGGTTGATCAGCAGGTAGAGGACCAGCACGACCCCGGTCCCCAGCATCAGGGAACGGGGCAGGTTGCGCTGCGGGTTGCGGATCTCGGAGCCGATGTAGGCCGAGGCGTTCCAGCCGCTGTAGGCGAACATCACCCACATCAGGGCCAGTCCGACCGTGCGCAGGCCGCTGAAGTCGAGGGGCGGGGGCTGGCCCAGGCCGAAATGTCCCAGGTCGCCGTGTCCGAGCGCCAGTCCCGCCCCGACCAGGCCGACGATCAGCGCGACCTTGAGCCCGGTGAGCCAGTTCTGGACGGCCGCCCCGAAGTTGATCCCGCGCAGATGGACCAGCGAGAAGGCGGTGATGACCACCACCGCCAGCAGCTTCTTGAGCAGGCCGGAGTCACCCCAGGCGAACCAGCCGGGATAGGCCAGGGCCAGGTACTCGCTCACGCCCAGCGAGGAGGCCGCGATGGGCGCGGAGAAGCCGACGAAGAAGGAGACCCAGCCGCTCAGGAACCCGACCATGGGGTGGTAGAGGCGGGAGAGGAAGACATACTCGCCGCCCGCCTCGGGCATGGCAGCGCCCAGTTCCCCATAGGCCAGGGCGCCGCACAGGGCGAGCACGCCGCCCACCAGCCAGACCACCAGCAGCAGCAGAGGACTGCCCAGGTCGGCCAGGAGGAGCCCGGAGGTGGTGAAGATCCCGGCCCCGATCATGTTGGCGATGACGATGTTGGTGGTCGGGAAGAGGCCCAGTTCCCGGGGCAGCGAGGGGGGGCGTGGCGCATCCATGTTATTAAGACACCACTGCGGGGCCGTCCTTTGACAGGTTCCTGGCCGGAGCGGCGGCCGATGTGAGGAGAGGCTTGCGTCGTCGGAGGATTCTCCTATCCTCCGAGGCGCGGACGGAGGCGCGGACGGAGGGGCAGCGCCGGCCGGCATGACACGCCGACATCCTACGAGGCGGAGATATGACGGCAGGTCGGAGCATGCGCGATGTGGGCGACTTCCTCGCGCTCGCCTGGCGAGGGCTGGCCAAGGGTCTGTCCTCCAGGTGGGGTGCGGGGGCAAGGACGGACTTCTCCGACGTCGAGGTGGTCTCCTACCCCAAGTCGGGGAGGACCTGGTTGCGGCTCGTCCTGGACGGCCTGGGTGTCCATCTCAACTATCAGCACGACCAGGCTGAGGTGCTCTACACTCCGGGTCAGGACTTCGATCCGGAGGGTACCGACTTCACCCGCTACCACGATCATCGGGTGGTCTATATCGAACGCGATCCTCGGGATGTGATCGTCTCCAGTTATTTCCAGGCCAGTAAACGTCAGCGGGTCTTCGAGGGACCCCTGGGGGAATTCCTGGAGCATCCCAAGCTGGGTTTCCAGAGCCTGCTGCGCTATCAGCGGAGCTGGTCGGAGCGGGGTTCCTCCCTTCCCTGGTTCTCCAAGACGAGCTACGAGCGGATGCATAAGGACCCGGTAGAGGAGGTGTTCGGCCTGCTCACCTGGCTCAAGATCCCGAAGATCTACCGGCGGCGGGTGGCCAGAGTCCTCGACCGCTTCCGCTTCGAGCGGATGAAGGCGCTGGAACAGAGCGGGACCCTCGGTGTCTTCTATGGCGGCAAACTCCGACCCAAGGATCCCGACGACCCGGAATCGATGAAGGTTCGCCGCGGCAAGGTCGGCGGGTACGTGGACTATCTCGAGGCGGAGCAGATCGCCTGGTGTGACCGTCTGATGGTGGAACACAGGTCCGCCTATGCGGTCCTGCCGTCGACCGGGACGGACTGAGGACGCGATGGCGGAGCAGGGCTGGCGGGGAAGCATCGCCCGGGGACTGACGCGCACCCGGGAACTCCTGCTGACCGACGTTGGGGACCTCTTCACCGGTCCGGGGCCGACCGAGGAGGACCTTGACCGTCTGGAAGACCGTCTGCTGGAGACCGACCTGGGGGTCGAGACGGCCGCCCAGGTCCGGGAGCAGTTGGCCGGGACGCTCCATCGGGGAAAGGGGGCGGATTCCGACGAGGTCCTCGCGGTGCTCGAAGAGGTGATCGCCGGACTGCTCGCCCCGTATGCCCGTCCCCGTGACCTCACCGCTCCGTTCCCTCACCGGCCGCACGTGGTGCTGGTGGTCGGGGTCAACGGTTCGGGCAAGACCACGACCATCGGCAAGCTCGCCCACGGCTACGTGAGGTCGGGACGGAAGGTGCTGCTGGCCGCGGCCGACACCTACCGGGCGGCGGCGGTGGAACAGCTCGCGCACTGGGCCGAGCGGGTCGGGGCCGGGATGGTCCGTTCGCAGACGGGGCAGGATCCGGCGGCGGTGGCCGTCGATGCCTTGGCCGCAGCCCGTGCCCGCGGGAGCGACCTGCTGCTGATCGACACCGCCGGCCGGCTCCACACCCGGACGGGTCTCATGGACGAGTTGGCCAAGATCCGGCGGGTGCTGGCCGACCGGATGGAGGGCGCCCCGCACGAGACGCTGCTGGTGCTGGACGCGGTGACCGGTCAGAATGCCCTCGCGCAGGTCGAACAGTTCGGACGGACCACCCCGCTGACCGGCCTGGTCCTGACCAAACTCGACGGTACGGCCCGGGGAGGGGTCGTGGTGCCCATCGCGACCCGTCTGAGGGTGCCGATCGAACTGATCGGAGTGGGAGAGGGACTCGATGACCTGCGTCCGTTCGAGGCCCGGGCTTTTGCCCGAGCCCTCACCCGGGGAGATGACAACTGATGCGACGCACCCGATGGTTCCTTCCCGCCATCTGGACCGCTTTCTTCCTCTCCGGGGCCGCCGGCCTGGTCTACGAGGTGGTATGGGCCCGCTACCTGAACCTGCTGGTCGGGGGGACCGCCTGGGCGCACGTGCTGGTACTGGCCGCCTACATGGGCGGGCTGGCCCTCGGCTCCTGGTTCTTCGGCCGGTTCGTCGACCGGCTGCGGGAACCGATCGTGCTCTACACCTATCTGGAACTGGCCGTCGGTCTCTGGGGCCTGGCCTTCCCCCTGATCTTCACGCTGGGCAGCCGGTTCTACATCCTGCTGGTCGGGGCGGTGGGGGCCACCGGGCCGGCGGGGTCGCTGGCCAAGATGCTGGTGGCCGCCCTGCTGCTGACCCCCTCGACCTTCCTGATGGGGGGCACGCTGCCGCTGCTGGTGCGCGGGGTGGTCGCGGTCCCCGACCGGGTGGGGCGGAACGTCGCCGGACTCTACTTCATCAACAGTCTGGGCGCGGTGACCGGGGCGATGGCGGCCGGGTTCCTGTTCGTACCCACCTTGGGTCTCTCGATGAGTCTAACCGCCGCGGCGGCCATGAACGTCCTGGTAGGGATCGGCCTGCTCGGCGCCTGGCGCTACGGCGCACTGGTCCGCCCCGAGCCGGAAGCCCGGCCCGGGGCTGAGGAGTCGGGACTGCCCGTCGAACTGGAGGATCCCGTCACCGGACCGGTTTCCTCGAACGAGTTCCCCGGGGCGGGGGAAGACCGGCTCGCCCTGATGGCAAGACTGGCGGTCTGGGGAGCCGGGTTCTCCGGACTCATCGTGATGGTCTACGAGGTTTCCTGGATCCGGCTGCTCTCCACCATCCTGGGCTCGAGCACGTACTCCTTCACCCTCATGCTGGCCGCCTTCATCACCGGCATCGCGCTCGGCTCGCTGATCGCCCGGCGCTTGGTGGTCGGGGGGCGGCCCTTCTTCTGGTTCGCCGTCGCCCAGGCGGCCATCGGGGTGAGCCTGCTTCTGACCCTGCCGCTCTATGCCCGGCTCCCCTTCCTCTTCCTCGACCTTCAGCAGATGGTGGCCCGTACACCGGGCGGGTACGCCCTGCACGAGGTGCTCAAGTATCTGTTCTGCCTGGCCCTCATGCTGCCCCCCACCATCGCCTCGGGGGCGGCCCTGCCGCTGGCCACCGATGTGGCCGCCCGACTGCGCCGGCAGGTCGGGCGACCGGTGGGACAGGTCTATGCGGTGAACACGCTGGGCACCATCCTGGGTTCGCTGCTGGGCGGACTGGTCCTGCTCCCCCTGCTGGGGGTCCGGCTGACCATGGAGACCGGGATCCTGCTCAACCTGGCAGTGGGCACCGGTCTGCTGGCGATGCATCCGGTCATGGACAGCCGCCGGCTGCGGACGGCCGGGGTCGTGTTCGGGGCCCTCTTCCTGATCTACCTGGTGGGCGCGCCGGCCTGGGACCAGCGGGCCCTGGCCTCCGGGGTCTTCCGCTGGCACCAGGGTGAGGAGGTCACCCCTCAACGTTTCCGGGAAGAGCTCGACCGACTCGACGTCCTCTTCTACCGGGAGGACATCAACGGAACCGTCGCCGTGCTGCGCACCGAGGACCACCTCACCCTGGTCGTCAACGGCAAGGCGGACGCCAGTTCTTTCCGTAACGACCAGATCACCCAGACCCTGATCGCGGCCATCCCGGCCATGCTCGTACCGGACGCCCGCCGGGCGCTGGTGGTCGGGTTGGGCAGTGGACAGACGGCCGGTCACCTGTTGCGCTATCCGCTCGAACGGGTGGAGGTGGTCGAGATCTCCCCCGGGGTCGTCGAGGCGAGCCATTACTTCGACCACATCAACGGCCGTCCGCTCGATGATGCTCGGACCCTGCTGGCGACCCAGGACGCCAAGACCTTCCTGCTCACCCGTCCCGAGGCCCGCTACGACCTTATCCTCTCAGAGCCGAGCAATCCCTGGATCGCCGGTATCGGAGGGCTCTTCTCGCTGGAGTACTTTAATACCCTCCGGGACCGGCTGGAGCCGGGGGGAGCGGTGGCCCAGTGGATCCATGCCTATGAACAGGACGACGAGACCTTGGGGAGCGTCTTCCTGACCTTCGGCCAGGCCTTCCCCTACGTGACCGCCTGGAGCATGAGTAACGCCGACCTGCTGCTGGTCGGTACGGTCGAGCCGCCGCAGTGGGACTTCGAGCGGGCCCGCGCCGCGCTGGATCGCGCCGGGGTCCGGGGGGACCTGGCCCGGATCGACCTCGGTGACCTCTTCACCCTGCTCAGCCGACAGCTGATGAGCCCCCTGCGGATGGCCGAGGCCAACAGCCGCGGAGGCTGGCTGAACACCGACGAGTTCCCCTTCCTGGAATACCGGGCCCCCCGGGCTTTCTTCCTCGATCGACAAGCCACTCTGCACGTGCGCTTCGATGAGCGTAACCGCACCCGACGCAACACCGACCTGGCCCTGAAGACCTACCTGGAGGGACGGACTCCCTCCCTGTCGGAGCTGGATGACCTGGACCACTACCTGCAGGGGAGCGGGGAAACCCTGCCCCGATTGACCGCCTCGACCGCCGCCGCCCGGTTCGCCGCCACCCCCGACGAGCCCGGAGCGGTCGTCCGGGCACTGCGCCTGGGGGTCGTCCAGTACTACGCGGCGGTGGACCGCGCCGAGGCCCTGTGGCGGGACGCCCCTTCGGATTCGTCCCGGATCGTACCCTATGTCGACCTGCTGGTGGAGGCCTACGGGGTGCTCCGGTCGGTCGTCTTCGATGCCTCCGGACTGGCCGGGCGGCTGCGGGAGGTCCTGCCGGTGGCGGCCCAACACATACCGTCCAGCCGGGCCTACTACCACTATACCCGGGGGCAGGTCGCCTACGACCAGGGATGGTACAGCGAGGCGCTGGAGGCCCTGCGCCGGACCCGCGACCTGCTGGGGCTGGCGGCCGATCCCACCGAACTGCATCGAGCCCTCTCCCGGGTCCCCCCGGAGATATGGGCGAGCCTGCTGCCGCCGGTCGATCCGCGCACCCCGCCGGCCAACGTCCTGACCTATCTGGCCCGTACCCTGCTCGAGGTCGGATTGGTGGACGAGGCTCATGAGACTTTCCGGGACGCCTACCGGATCGACCCCGGCAACCCGGTCGCCTCCTTCTGGCTGGTGGAACTGGACGAGCAGCTCGGGTCGGGACGTTTCCTCCCCCCGGGTCCCATCGGACGGGAGGAGTAGCCCGCCTTGGACCCCGGAGAAGGCCGGGCTATATTCGTGCCCATGTCCCTGCGTCGCCGAAGATGGCGGAGGAGGGCCGTCCCCGGCCTGCTCCTCCTGGTGACCGCGCTGACCTTGCAGGCCGCCTGTTCCCGGGCCCCCTATCGACACGGGCTCGACCCCGAGCTGGTCGCCCAGGGGCCGGCCGGAGTGCTTCATGAGGCGGCGGTTCGGGCCGGCCGGGTAGAGGCGATGCGGGTCACCGGGACCCTCCAGGTCCGCCTCGACGGCGGGTCGCTCTCAGGCAACATCGTCCTGCGCTATGCCGCCCCTGACTCCTTCCGCTTCGACGTCACCGCCTTCATGGGGACCACCATCGCCCAGGCTGTGCTGACCGACGGCCGGGCCCGGATCTGGGTGCCGTCCGAGCGGACCGTGCTGGAGGGAGAGATCGACCCCGAGGCGATGTTCGAGGTGAACGGGTTCCCCCTGCATCCCAGCATGGTGCATGAATGGGTCCTGGGTCCGGCCCTGGCCCGTGACTGGGCCCGGCTGCTGGACGGGGTGGACCGTTTCGACGTCGGGAGCGACCGGGTCATCATCGGCATCCAGCGCCCCGACGGTCACCGCATGCTCTTCATCCTGGGTGAGGACCTGGTCTTCCGCAGTGCCGCCTTCCTCGACCCGCTCGGTCAGGTGCTCTGGCAGAGCCGCTACAGCGGCTGGCGGCGCCAGCGGGGTGCCCTCCTGCCGGGGAATATCGAAGTCTCCTATCCCGGCGCCGGCCTGGAGGTCCTCTTCGAGGTCGCCCGGCGCGACCTCAACCCCGAGGCCTCCCCGGACGACTTCCTGCTCCCGGTGCCGCCCGATGCCCGCAGGCGGCCCATCAGGCAGTTGAGACGGGGCGGGTAG
>CAYUVJ010000012.1:0-16067 GCA_964447955.1 uncultured Gemmatimonadota bacterium | reverse complement strand
GTCAGCGCGAGCAGCAGGAGGGTCAGGCCGGGGACCCGTCGGGTGGCGGCGGGATCGAACGCAGGACGGCGGAGCAACATCTCAGTCTCCCTCCCGGCCCGATGTCGGACCCTGGGGGTCAGAGATTCGTCGCGTGGGTGGCCGGATCGGCGCCGACCCATCCGTCAGGTAGAACGGGCCGCCGGGGCGGGTTGTTCACCGGGTTTACCGGACCACCGGTACCGTGACCCGCGAGGGGTAGCGCGCCGACCGGAAGATGCGGTGGGTGGCGGCGCGGAAATCCCCGGCCCGGGCCCGGAAGATGTTCGGCACGAAGGTCTGCGGATTGCAGTCGATGATCGGGAACCACGTGCTCTGTACCTGGATCATCACCCGGTGACCCCGGCGAAAAGTGTAGTTCTGCGTATGCAGGCTGAAGTCGTACGCAAGCACCTCACCGGGCCGGATGGGTTCGGGCTGCTCGAAGCTGTTGCGGTAGCGGCCCCGGAAGACCTCGTTCGAGACCATCAGCTGGAATCCGGCCAGCCCCCAGTTATCGGGCATCTCCTCCGGGTAGACGTCGATGAGCTTCACGATCCAGTCCGCGTCACTGCCGGTCGTGGAAGCGAACAGGTGGGCCACGACCTCACCGGCGATCGTCAGGTCCTCGGTCAGTACCTCGCTCTCCCAGCTCAGCACATCGGGCCGGTCGTCCACGAAGCGCTGGTCCTCCACCAGCCAGGTGGACCACTTGGAGCCGGCGCGGAAGTAGGTCGCCTGGATGGGCCGGTGCCGGTAGGGCACGGGATGTTCCGGGTCGGAGACGTACTCGTCGTACGCCGGCGCCGGACCACGGTCCACAGGCGGCACCAGCGAGAGCCGCTCGCCGGCCTGAAAGTAGAGGTCGCGCTGCTCGGTGGCGCCGGCCGGGGGCCAGGCGTCCCAGCGCCGCCAGCGGTTCGTCCCGGCCTCGAAGGTGAGGGCCTCGGGCAGATCGAGCAGCCCCTTATCCTTGAGGTAGAAGGCGAACCAGGGGGCCTGCACCTGCTCGCGGAAGTACTCGCCGGTCGCGCTCCCGAATCCGATCGTGCCCAGCTGCTCACCCGACCGGTTCCACCCCCCATGGTTCCACGGGCCGACGACCAGGAAGTTGAGGTCGTCCGTGTCATACCGCTCGAGTTCCTCATAGATGCGCATCGGGCCGTAGAAGTCCTCCTGGTCCCACCAGCCGGCGACGCTGAGGGTCGGCACCTTCACATCCCGGATGTGCGGGATAAGCGTCTGACGCTGCCAGAACGCGTCGTAGTCGGGATGCGCCACATAGTCGTTCCAGGTCGGGATCGTCCCGTGGAGGATGCGTTCGTTCACGTTCGAGAGAGGACCGAGCGAGAGATACCAGTCGTAGGTGTCGTAACGGTCGAAGGTGAACGGCTTCTGCTCCCGATCGCTCTCCATCCGCACGGCGTACTCGAAACCATAACTGAGACGGAACGCGCCGTTGTGGTGGAAGTCGTCACCCAGCCACATGTCGGCCGGTGAAGCCTGCGGTGAGATCGCCTTGAGCGCCGGATGGGGCTCGAGCGCCCCCATGATCGTCGTCCAGCCGTCGTAAGAGACGCCGAGCATGCCGACGCGGCCGTTGTGGTCCGGCACGTTCTCCAGCAGCCACGCGATCGTGTCCCAGGTGTCGGTGCCCTCGTCCAGCGCTGTGGTGTCGCCGGGTGCGCGCGCCGGCCGCTGCATCACGAACTCCCCCTCCGACCCGTACTTGCCGCGGATGTCCTCGAACACGAAGATGTAGCCCTCGTCCGCCAGGGCCCGATAGGAGCTCGTCAGGTTGCGGCCCGAGTTCTCCACGCCGTACGGGGTGCGCCGCATGATGATCGGCAGCGGCTCGCGCTCGTCTGTCGGGGTGAAGATCTTGGCATGCAGCCGGACGCCGTCGCGCATCGGGATCATCACGTCGCGGCTGGTGTACGCCTCGTCCGGGGCTCCGGACGCGCAGGCCGCCGCCAGCGCCAGCACGATCGCCGCCGCTCCGAGCGTGAACCCCTGCCGGGACAGTTCGTGGATGCGCATGATCACTCCTTCGCCTGGGTCACCGCGGATCGACCCTTCTCCCCGCGGCGGGGAACAGGTGGCGAGCTTCCCTCGACCCCATTGTCGCACCCCCCCACCCGGCGTCAAGCCGGGAGGGATCGCACACTCCTCCGCGAGGGGGGTATCATGTCCGGGCGGGAAACACCTTGAGCCGGCCCCGCCGGGGCCCGCATCTTCAGGTCCTGCAACCGACAGCCCTGCGCGGAGGGTTGCGCCGAACTGGTAAGGCAGCAGTCTTGAAAACTGCCGAGCGAGAGCTCTTCGGGGTTCGAGTCCCCGACCCTCCGCCATCTTCCTTCTCTTCCCCCGGACCACGCTGGATCCGCCGGACCGCGCGACAATCCCTCGAACAGAAGTCAGCGGCCCGCCGTATCGTCTAGGACAACCGAGCCCGCCCCTCACTCCTGACGGAGTCCTGCCGGTGTACGCGGTCGAGATCGAAGGAATCACCAAGATGTTCGGGGACGTGAAGGCCGTGGACGAACTCTCCCTGAAGGTCCCGCGGGGGAGTGTCTACGGCTTCATCGGCCCCAACGGGTCGGGGAAGACCACCACCCTGCGCATGATCATGAACATCTTCTACCCCGACCGGGGCGCCATCCGGGTCTTCGGGGAGAAGTTGTCCGGGACGGCCACCGACCGGATCGGCTATATGCCCGAGGAACGAGGTCTCTACCGCAAGATGAAGGTGCTGGAACTCCTCCGCTTCTACGGCGAACTCAAGAACGGCCGGGACGTGGTCCGGGAGGCCGAGTCGTGGCTGGAGCGGTTCGACCTGGTCGAATGGGGGAAGAAGAAGGTCGACACCCTGAGCAAGGGGATGAGCCAGAAGGTCCAGTTCATCGCCACCGTGGTGGCCAAGCCCGAGCTGGTCATCCTGGACGAACCCTTCAGCGGGCTCGACCCGGTCAACCTCGAGCTGCTGCGGGAGGCGGTCCTGGAACTGCAGCGGGGGGGGGCCACGGTCATCTTCAGCACCCACGACATGAGTGTGGCCGAGCGGATGTGTGATTTCATCTTCATGATCTTCAAGGGACGCAAGGTGCTGGACGGAACCCTCGAGTCCATCCAGGACCAGTACGGCCACGACACCATCCGCCTGCGCACCGCCGACGGCGCCGGCGCCCTCCAGGGCCTGGACGGGGTGGAGAAGGTCGTCGACTACGGCCGGGAGCAGGAACTCCGGCTGGCCAAGGGGGCCGACTCCCAACGGATCGTGCAGGCGGTCATGGAGCGCACCCGGGTCCAGCATTTCGAGGTCGCCCAGCCCTCCCTGCACGACATCTTCATCCGGATCGCGGGACCCCAGGCGCGGGAGGAGGTGACCGCCGATGCGTAAGGCCTTGAAGGTCGCCAAGCGCGAGTACCTGGCCCAGGTCCGGACCAAGGGGTTCGTGATCGGCCTGCTGGTCGCCCCCGTGTTCATGGGGGGGAGTGCCATCGCCATGCTCATCTCGGAGAACCGGGTGGACGTGCGGGAGCGGCAGGTGGTGGTCATCGACCATACCGAAGAGGCGGCCGAGGTGCTCATCGAGGCCGCCCGCCAGCGCAACGAGACCCAGATCTTCGATGCCGACTCGGGGAAGCAGGTGCGTCCGGCCTACCACTTCGAGATCACCGGGCCCCGGGCGGACCTGGATTCCCAGCGGCTGGAACTCTCCGACCGGGTGCGCCGCAAGGGATTGCAGGCCTTCATGGAGATCGGGCCGGCGGTGCTCCATCCCCGGGCCGAACCCGGCGAGGCTTTCATCCGTTACTTCGGGCAGAACGCGGCCACCGACCCGGTGCGGGAGTGGGCCCAGGGAGTACTGAACAACCACCTGCGGATCCTGCGCATGCAGAACGCCGGACTCGACCTCTCCGAACACCCCGACGTGCTCGACTACTTGAATGCCGAACCGATGGGCCTGGTCCGGGTCGAGGCCGGGACCGGGGAGATCTCTACGGCCGAGCGGACCGACGAGATCCGATCCCTCATCGTCCCCATGATCATGATGATGCTGCTCTTCCTGATGATGATGTGGGGCGCCATGCCGCTGCTGAACGCGGTCATGGAGGAGAAGTCCCAGCGCATCGCCGAGGTGATCCTGGGCTCGATCCGGCCCTTCGACTTCATGCTGGGCAAGCTCATCGGCGGGGTGGGGGTCTCGATGACGGTGGCGCTGGTCTACCTGGTGGGCGGAGTCTTCACCCTCCAGCGGCTGGGCATGGGGGGCGGCATCCCCTACCACGTCCTGCCCTGGTGGTTCGCCTTCATGATCCTGGCCATCCTGATGTTCGGGGCCATGCTGGCCGCGCTCGGGGCCGCCTGCAACGACGTCACCGAGGCCCAGGCGGTTCAGTTCCCGGCCATGATCCCCTTCATGGTCCCGATGTTCATCATGCTGCCGGTCCTGACCGACCCGGCCGGAGGGTTCGCCACCGGCATCTCCCTCTTCCCCCTCTTCACCCCGCTTCTGATGGTCCTGCGCATGAGCACCCCGGCCGGGGTTCCCATCTGGCAGGCCTGGGTGGGACTGGTCGCCACCCTGCTGACGGCGTTGCTGCTCATCTGGGGGGGAGGACGTGTCTTCCGGGTGGCCATCCTGTCCCAGGGCACCCCGCCCAAGCTGAAGAACCTGGTCCGCTGGGCGATCCGGGGATGAGCCGGCGGTAGCGTCGAACGGGCTCGCCGAAGGAACGAGCAAACCGGGCCGGTCCGGAGGATTCCGGGCTGGCCCACCCGGTGCGAAGGCCCCCATACTGCCGGCATGAGCGGATTCTGCGGCATCTGGCACCCCGACGGCCGGCCGGTGGGCGGCCAGGTCCTGACCCGGATGAGTGCGACTCTCGCCCACCGTGGGCCCGACGGGGAGGGAACGCGCCTGGCCGGTCCCCTCGGACTGGCCCACCAGCTGCTGCGCATCACCCCCGAGTCGCAGCACGAGGTCCAGCCGCTGAGCGATGGGGCCGGCCGGAGCCTGGTCTTCAACGGCCGGCTGGATGGGCGGTCGGAACTGCTCCGGCGCCTGGATGAAACGCCCCCGGTGGAGGACCGCGTCCCGCCCCCCTCACCGGAGGCCCCCGACCCCGACCTGGTCCTGGCCTGGCTGGCCGGACGGGGGATAGAGGGCCTGGCCAACCTCCAGGGGGACTTCGCCCTGGCCTTCCACGACCCGGCCGCCGCCGCCCTGACCCTGGCCCGCGATCCCATGGGTACCCGCCCCCTCTACTGGTGGGCCCGGGGGAGCACGGTGCTCTTCGCCACCGAGATCAAGGCCCTGCTGGCCCATCCGGTGGTCCCGGCCCGGCCCGATGAGGAGTACCTGGCGATGCGGCTCCTGGCCCGGAACCGGGAGAACACCGGCGACCGGACCTACTATGCCGGCGTCCACAGTCTGCCGCCCGGACATCGGATTCGGTTCACCCACGGGGGGTCCGAGGAGACGACCTTCTGGGACTTCGCGCTCGACCGGCCGCTGCGGCTGGAGGGTCCCGAGGAATACGCCCGCGTCTTCCGGGACCTGCTCGACCAGGCCGTCCGGCGCCGGTTGCGGGGCACGGACCCGGTGGTGGTCTCGGTCAGCGGGGGCCTGGATTCCTCGACCATCTTCGGGCTGGCCGAGAGCGCCCGGCGCGAGGAACCCGGCGGACTCCCGAAGGTGCTGGGGATCACCTATGCCCCGCCCCCCGGCACTCCGGCCGACGAGATCACCTATATCGAGGCCCTGGAGGCGCACTGGGAGGCCCGGGTCCGCCGCATCCCGGTCGGGGAGGGTGGACCCCTGGCCGGGGCGACCGAACTGGTCCGGCAGGTGGAAGCCCCCTTCCTGGACGAGCATGCCCCGACCATGCGGGCCTTCTATGGGGCGGTCACCGAGAGCGGGGCGCGGGTGGTCCTGAGCGGACATTGGGCCGACCAGTTCCTCTTCGATACCGCCTACCTGGTCGATCTGGCCCGGCGTCTGCGCTGGGGCACGGTCGCTCGGCACATGCGGGAGTTCCCCCGCTGGTTCCCGGGCTCGGACGTCCACTGGTTCCGCCGCCGGTACCGGACCGAACTGGTCAAGTTCCTGCTGCCCGGGGCCGTGGTCGCCCGCCTCCGTTCCGGACGCATCCGGACCGAACGGACCTGGCTCTCCCCCCGCCTGGTGGAAGCGGCCCGCCGCTCCCGACTCAACCAGGGTCTGCGGCCGCGTACCGGCTCGGCCCACGCCCGCTCCCTCTACGAACAGGCCCGCTCGGGGCACCACGGTCTCTGCCTGGAGTGGGACGACAAGGCGGCCGGAGTCCATGGCCTGGAGGTCGCCTTCCCCTTCTTCGACCGGGATCTCATCGACTTCATCCTGCGGGTACCCGGCGAGGCGCTGCACCGCGGCGGGGTGCCCAAGGGACTCCTGCGGCAAGCGATGGAGGGGGTCCTGCCCGAGAAGATCCGGCAGCGGGACTGGAAGGCCGACTTCACCGCCATCGTCAACGCCGGGGTGCGCTCCGACCTGCCGGCCATACGGGAACTGCTGGGCCCCGGGGCCCGGGTCCGGGAACACGGGTTCGTGACCTCGGGGGGACTCGACCGCTGGCTCTCCGGGGTGGAGGCGGGACTGGGGGCCGCGACCCACAGTACGGCATGGGAACTGCTCGACATGGCCGGTCTGGAGCTCTGGCTGCGCGATCTTTCCTAGGACTTCGGGGCGATCTTCGACCAGGAGTCCTTGAGCGACACGGTGCGGTTGAAAACCGGCCGACCCTCCCCGGAGTCCTTCCCGTCCACCACGAAGTAGCCCAGCCGCTCGAACTGCAAGGGCAGCCCGGGGCGGGCCCCGGCCAGCGAGGGCTCCAGCCGGCAGTCGCTCAGCGTTTCGAGGGAGTCCGGGTTCAGACTGGCGGTGAAATCCACGCCCTCGGGCACATTGCCCGGATCCTCCTTCAGGAAGAGCCGGTCGTAGAGGCGCACCTCGGCCGTCAGGGCGTGGGCCGCCGAGACCCAGTGGATGGTCCCCTTGACCTTGGAACCATCGGGTGCCTTGCCTTCCTCGTCGACCTCACCCCAGGTGCAGCGGAGCTCCATGATCCTGCCGGCCTCGTCCTTGACCACCTCGTCGCAGCGGATCAGCCCGGCCCAGCGCAGGCGCACCCAGCGCCCCGGGGCCAGCCGGAAGAACTTCTTCGGCGGGTCCTCCATGAAATCGTCCTGCTCGACCCAGAGTTCCCGAGAGAAGGGGACCGAGCGGGTCCCCATGCTCTCATCATCGGGGTGGTTGGGGAACTCGATGGTCCGCTCGTGGTCTTCCGGCAGGTTGGTCAGCACCACCTTGAGCGGACGCAGCACGGCCATGGCGCGGGGGGAACGCTTCTCCAGGTCCTGGCGCAGGTGGTGCTCCAGCAACTCGATCTCGACCAGGCTGTTGGCCTTGGTCACCCCGATGCGTTCGCAGAAGGCGCGGATGGCTTCCGGGGTGTACCCGCGCCGGCGCAGTCCCGAGAGGGTCGGCATGCGCGGGTCGTCCCAGCCGCTCACGTGCCCCTCGTTGACCAGCCGCCGCAGCTTGCGCTTGCTGACGATGGTGTAGGTCACGTCCAACCGGGCGAACTCGTACTGGTGGGGCGGATTCGGCAGTTCCAGAGCCTCTACGAACCAGTCATAGAGCGACCGGTGGTTCTCGAACTCCAGGGTGCAGATCGAGTGGGAGACCCCTTCGATGGCGTCCGACTGCCCGTGGGCCCAATCATAGGTGGCGTAGATGCACCAGTCGTCCCCGGTCCGGTGGTGCGACTCGTGCCGGATCCGGTACATGATGGGGTCCCGCAGGTTCATATTGGACGAGTCCATGTCGATCTTGGCCCGCAGTACATGGGTGCCGTCCTCGAACTCCCCGGCCCGCATGCGGCGGAAGAGGTCGAGACTCTCCTCTATCGGCCGGTCCCGGTAGGGACTGGCCCGGCCGGCCTCGTCCCAGCCGCCGCGATGGGCGCTCAGTTCCTCGGCGGTCAGACTGTCCACGTAGGCCAGCCCCTTCTGGACGAGGAACTCGGCCCACTCGTAGAGCTGTTCGAAGTAGTCCGAGGCGTAGCGCACCGGACCGTCCCACTGGAACCCCAGCCACTGCACGTCGGACTGGATCGATTCGACGTACTCGGTCTCCTCGGTGCTGGGGTTGGTGTCGTCGAAGCGCAGGTTGCAGGTCCCGCCGAAGTCCCGGGCCACGCCGAAGTTCAGGTTGATCGACTTGGCGTGCCCGATGTGCAGGTAGCCGTTCGGTTCCGGAGGGAAACGGGTGATGACCTTCTGGCACCGCCCGTTCTCCAGGTCTTCAGTCACGATCTGCCGGATGAAGTCCTTCTGCGCCATCCTCTGTCTCCGTGGATGCTCGGGAAGATACGGCCGGCCGGCGGCCACCGCCTGCGAGGGGGCATGATGCGGGTCCCACTCGCCGGATTCAAGCGGGGATTGGGTCTGAGGTCCCCGTGTTGACTTATCCCTCCGGCCTCCCCATGTTTACGGGGTTCCTGACTCAGGGACGACCCGGAGAGGTGACCGAGCTGGCTGAAGGTGCTCGCCTGCTAAGCGAGTGAAGGGCTGAAACCCCTTCCGAGGGTTCGAATCCCTCCCTCTCCGCCAGATTCCCCACCGTCCCAGCGCATCACAGGCTGGAACGTGTCGGGAGGAGAGAGGCGGAGGGATCGCGAAGGTCCCGCGCAGCGGGACCGAGCAATCCCTCCCTCTCCGCCATTATTCTCTTTGTTGTGCCCCGCAGTCCCCTTATCCACGAGGCCAGCGATGAGCGAGCAGATCCGCGTCCGGTTCGCCCCCAGCCCCACCGGCTATCTGCACGTGGGCGGGGCCCGTACGGCGCTCTTCAACTGGCTCTACGCCCGCGGCCGGCAGGGGGTCTTCGTCCTGCGGATCGAGGACACCGACCTGGAGCGATCCAGCGACGAGATGGTCCAGGCCATCACCGACGGCCTGGGCTGGCTGGGGATCGACTGGGACGAGGGACCCTTCTTCCAGGCCGAGCGGGTGGAGGACCACCGGCAGGCCGCCCGGGACCTGCTCGAGCGCGGACTGGCCTACCGCTGTTTCTGCGACCCCGAGGAACTGGAGGCCGAACGCCTTCAGGCCCGGCAGGAGAACGCCGACTGGCGCTACGACGGCCGATGTCGTCACATCGAGCCGGAAGCCGCCCGTGAGATGGCCGAGGCCGGGCAGCCCTTCGCGGTCCGCTTCAAGGTCCCGCACGACCAGGAGGTGGCCTTCCACGACCAGGTCCACGGTCCGATGAGCTTCGACGGCCGGCAGATCGAGGACTTCGTGATCCTGCGCCGGGACACCCAGCCCACCTACCAGCTGGCCTGTGTGGTGGACGATGTCTGGATGCGGATCACCCATGTGATCCGGGGGGCCGACCATCTGAGCAACACCCCCAAGCAGATCCTCCTCTACCGGGCGCTGGGAGCGTCGCTTCCCGAGTTCGCCCACCTGCCCCTCATCCTGGGGCCCGACAAGAGCCGGCTCAGCAAGCGGCACGGGGCCACCTCGGTGGGGGAGTACCGCGATCAGGGCTACCTGGCCGAGGCCATGGTCAACTTCCTGGCCTTGCTGGGCTGGTCGCCCGGGGACGATCGGGAGTTCCTGCGCCGCCCGGAACTGATCGAGCTCTTCAGCATGAAGCGGGTGCTCAAGAAGCCCTCGGTCTTCGACGAGACCAAACTGGAATGGCTGAACGGCCAGTACATGATCCAGCTGCCCAGTGACGAACTGCTGGCCGGGGTGCGCCGGGCCTTCGAGGGGGCCGGCCACGACCTGGACGGCTGGGACGACGAGCGGCTGCTGCGGGTGGTCGACCTGCTCAAGGAGCGGGCCCGCCTCTTCCGGCACTACCCCGAGGTCGGCGGCTGGTTCTTCTCGGCGCCCGGGACCTACGCCGAAGAGTCGGTGGCCAAGCGCTGGAAGGACCCGGCCGAGGCCCGGCGGCGGATCGGGGCGGTCCGGGAAGGGGTGTCCGGGCTGGCCGACTGGACCGACGCGGCCATCGAGGAGGTCATCCGGGGACTGGCTGAGGCCGAAGGGGTCGGGGCGGGCAAGTTCATCCACCCGGTGCGGGTGGCCCTCACCGGCGTGCACACCGGTCCGGGGCTCTTCGAGCTGATGACGGTGCTGGGCCGCGACGAAGTGCTGGCCCGTCTGGACCGCGCCCTGACCTGGCTGGAGGGGCGTTGAGCCTTCCCCGGTCGGGGTTGACACGGCCGGGACACCCATCTTTCTTACTGTGTCTGGACGGCTCCGGTCGCCCTCAAGGACTTCCCACTGCGGGGTCGTCCAATGGCAGGACACGTGGCTCTGGACCATGGAATCGGGGTTCGAATCCCTGCCCCGCAGCCAATCTCCCTCTCCCGGCCTGTTCGTCTAGGGGTCTAGGACGCCGGCCTCTCACGCCGGTAACACGGGTTCGATTCCCGTACAGGCCACCATACAAGACCAAGAGCCCCGATCGGTTACGCCGGTTGGGGCTCTTGCTGTCCGGGGACGACGGTGGTCGGATGGCCGGGTCATCGCCTGAGCTGGTGGCGATGGACGGCACGGGCGGGGATCCCGGCGGTTCAGAGGGCGGCCAGGCGTTCCTCCAGCCGGCGGCGGCCGGCGGCGTCGGCCATGACCACCAGGGCCATGCCGGGCTCCAGCCGGGTCTCCGGTGAAGGTTTGAACTCGAACTCCACCCCCGGCTGACGGCGCAGGGCGAGCAGGACGGCTCCCTCGACCTCATCCACCTCGAGCGCTCCGATGGTCTTCCCGTGGGTGTCGGCGTCGGGCGCCACCACCACCTCTTCCACCCGCAGGCTCCCTCCCTGGGCCCGCAGCATCTGGTCGAGGAAGGAGACCACGGTCGGACGGACCAGTTCGGAGGCCATCCGGAGGCCGCCGATACGCTCGGGGCGGACTACGGCATCGGCCCCGGCGGCGACCATCTTGGCCCGGGCTTCGACCGTGTCGCTGCTGGCCACGATCCGGGCCTTGGGGGCCAGGCGCCGGGCGGTGAAGACCCCGACCAGGTTGTCCTTGTCGTTCTCCATGCAGAAGACGACTCCGGCCGCCCGTTCGACCCCGGCCGCCATGAGTACGTCGTCGTCGCTCGGGTCCCCGGCCAGCACCGGCAGATCGCCGTAGCGTTCCCGGGCCATCCGCAGGGTCGGCTCGTCGGGCGAGACGAAGACCATGCCGCGTCCCGTATTGATGAGTTCCTCGACCACGTGCAGGGTCGTGGGGGCGTCCCCGCAGACCACATAGTGACCGTCGAGTCGTTCGATCGTCCGTTCCATCCGTCGCCTCGCGAAGATATGACGCAGCTGCCCCTCGATGAGGAACGCCGCCAGCAGGGTGACGGCGTAGGCGGCGATCCCCATGCCGCCGATGATCAGCAGGATGGTGAAGATGCGTCCGGCCGGGCTGGCCGACAGATCGATGATCTCGCCGAACCCTACCGTGGTGAGGGTGATGACCGTCATGTAGACGGCGTCGACCAGACCGTGCTGGCCCCGGCCGATGATCAGGAAGCCGATCACGCCGAAAGTGACCACGATCAGCAGGGCCAGCAGGGCCAGTAAAAGGCGGCGCCGGATGCGGTTGAACTCGACCGTGTCCACACCGCCATGGACCGGGGTGAAGAGAGGGCGCAGGCGCCGCTCGGTGCGCTGGCGTCGGCTCAAGGTCGGCGGGTCCAGGTGCGGGCGGGCATCAGGACGGCGCCGCACTCAGTGCGGGCGCTGGGCGCGGGTGGTGTAGTAGATCTCGCTGAAGCGCAGGATGGCATAGTCGACGACCTGGAAGAGGGCATCCAGCACGTCGGAGACCGACTCGATCTCCACATCCTTGACCATCAGACCGGCCAGCAGGTGGTCGGAAGCGATCTTGCGGAAGATCCGGAAGGCGTCCACGACCTCGTGCTCGGGGAAGTTCATCGAACTCCGGGTGGACACGATCCGGCCGATGAAGCGGTTCAGCGGCTCGAAATCCTCGCCCCGGACGGCGGCCAGATAGGCCTCGAAGCATTCCCGGGTGGTTAATCTGAGTTCATCGATAGGACGACCGGCATAGGAGGTGTTCGAGACATGCAGTCGGTCGGCCCACTCCTCGATGATCTGCTCCTTGATCCCTTCCAGATAGAGCAGGGGATGGATACTCATCCTGTCTCCTTCCTGATGTCCCGGCCGTGTGATCGGCGGCCGCGACCATTTCCGGAAGTCTACCAGACCCCCATGTCCCGGCCAAGAAACATGGGGATCAGTCCTCCTCGAGGATTCGGACCTTGTTACGGTCGTCGTCGACGGCGACGTAGACGATCTCGGCCTCGGTCACATGGACCCTTTCCGCGGGATGTTCCAGGCCGGTCCGGATGGCTTCGACCCGTATCCCGACCGTTATCGAAGATGTGCCGATACGTCGGGTCTCGGTGTAGAAGGAGACGATGTCCCCCACATATACCGGTTGATGGAACTCCACCTTCTGCATGGCCACCGTCACGAACTTGGCGTTCCGGTGACGTCGCGCTTCGACCGCCCCCGCCAGGTCGAGATAGCTCAGGATGACCCCCCCGAAGATGGTCCCGAAGGCGTTGGTGTCCTTGGGCAGCATCAGCACCCGCAGGGCGGGTTCCTTGGTCGTGTCCAGTCCGTGACCGGTCTCGGGGGACATCAGGACTCCTTTCGGCGGGACCGGCTCATCCCGGTCGGGCCAGACGGCGTTTCAGGATGGCATGGACCTGCTGGAGTTCTTCACGGCTGAGGATATGGTCACGGCCCAGGGCGACCAGGAGGCGGACGGCCTGCTGGGGGTCCGGACCGAGGTGGACCTTCTCCATCTGTTCGATGAACTCCCGGCGCTTCCGTTCCAGCACCTTGGGCATGATGGTTCCGGCCTCCACCAGGGAGACCGTGTTGCGCAGTGCTGCGGCCAGTTCGGCGAGCCCGGGCCCCTGGGCGGCCCGGATACGACGCTCGTAGGCGGTCTCACCCTCAGGGCGGGTGTAGAGGGTGCCGCCCGCGTGGGGGGAGGCGGGGGGAAGACGGGGTGGGACCGGGGTGGGGCGGGCGCCGGAGGCGGCCGGGGCAGCGTCGCCGGGGGCTTCCGGTCCCGCCGCCTCGGCTGCTGTGTCAGCCGATCCGGACGGGGGGGAGGCCTCGGAGGCGGGAGTCCGGGGAGGAGAGGGCTCCGCCGCCGGGATCATGTCGGAACCCAGCAGCTCGCTGATGAGCCGCCCGGTGGCGGGGTCGGTCCGCAGGTCCTGGGCCCGGTAGAGATCGTTGCGGGATGGCGTGAACTGGATGGTGCGCACTCCGGCCAACCGGTCGGCCAGGGTCCGGCCCTGCGGGTCCCGGAAGGCGGTCAGGAAGCCCAAACCCGCGGAAGCAACGGTCAGGACCGGTCCCAGTACCTCATGCAGCACGACCTGTTCCAACCCCAGGGGGCGGTCTCGTTCGGGGACCATACGCAGACCGAAGAGCATCCGCCCGGGCGTGGAGCCGGTCACAGCCGGGACCACCCCCCAGTAGCCGAGCACCCCCATGAACAGGAAAGTGAGTTCCAGGGTCTTGCCCAGGAAGGAGTCGAAACCGAGCAGCTGACGCAGGGTGCCACCCAGGAACCGGTAGAGGGCCAGGGTGATGATCACCGAGGCGGCCGCATCCAGCAGCCAGGCCAGCAGGCGGGTCACCGGGGCGGCCGGCACGAAGTCGACCCCGGGCTCGAGGCCGGGCTGGTCAGGGATGGTCTGGGGGCGTTCGTTCCGCATATCCGAGGGCAGGTTAGGTCCCGCCCGGTAGGGCGTCAAGACGGCCCGGAGGGGAACATGGGCGCCCGGTTGACACCATGGGAGTCGGCGGCTATCCTCGGCTGACGTTTTGCCCTGGAATCGTCACCAGGAAGTCACACTCAGGGCCATCGCCGTCGGGCCCGGATCCGGCCAGCCGCCGGAACGAGGTCCCACAGCAAGGAGAATGGAATGAGCAGAGCGCGTATGACTTTGGCCGCACTGGCCGTGGGTGTGATGCTGGTGCTCCCGCTCTCGGAAGCCCAGGCGGGAGGGTTCAGCATCTACGAGCAGGGTGCTCGTGCGATGGGTCGGGCCAGTGCCTTCGTGGCCATGCCGAACGACCCCAGCGCGATCTTCTACAACCCCGCCGGTCTGATCCTTCTGGAGGGCACCCAGTTCTACGCCGGCGGGACGATCATCATGCCCACGGGCGACTTCGATGGGACCGACATCTTCGGCGCCGCGGCGACCGGGACCCAGAAAAGCCAGACCTTCTTCCCGCCCAACTTCTACATCAGCCACCGGCTGAACGAGAAGATGGCGGTCGGACTGGGCGTCCATGCTCCCTTCGGACTGGGGACATCCTGGGAGACCCCTGCCACATGGGCTGGACGCTACGTCAGCACGGAATCCTCGATCACGCAGGTCTCCATCAACCCGTCCGTGGCGATGGCGGTGAACGAGAAGCTGGCCATCGGGGTGGGGATCGACTACCGGATGTCCTCGGTGTCGGTCAATCAGTACGTACTCAACCCGGCTCCTCCGCCGCTCATCGATGTGGCGACCATCGCCCTCGAGAGCGACATGAACAACGCCATCGGCTTCAACGTCGGAATGCTCTACCAGCTCAACGACAAGGCGAACCTGGGTCTGTCCTACCGCTCCGGCGTGAAGCTGGAGTACACCGGCGAGGCGACCATCACCTCGCTGATCGGGTCACCGGAGGCCACAGCCGATGTCGAGACCGCCATCAACTACCCGGCCGTCTTCACCGCCGGTCTGGCCTACATGCTCACCGACGACCTGCTGGTCGAAGGTGACGTCCAGTACTGGTTCTGGTCAGCCTTCGATGAGTTGGTCATCAGCGGTCTGAGCGCCACCGACCAGGTCATCGAAGAGAACTACGAAGACGTCATGGAGTTCCGTGTCGGCCTCGAATACTGGAAGAGCGAGAATCTGGCCCTGCGGGCCGGCTTCTTGCACGACCAGACCCCGGTCCCCAACGCCAGCATCTCGCCGATGCTCCCCGACGCCAGCCGTAACGGGCTCACGGCCGGGATCGGGTACATGACGGGTTCGATGACCTTCGACCTGGCCTTCATGTACCTGATGTTCGACGATGCCGACACCAAGGGTGAGGCGCACACCGGCTACCCGAACGGCATCTACACCAACTCGGCCCTGCTGTTCGGCTTCAACATGGGCTACGCCATCGGGAAGTGAACGGGTAACGTCCGGAGTTCGGGGCACGGGAGCGGACATTCCCGCTCCGGCCGGCCGGGCGACAGATGATGGGAACGAGATGGGGTGGTCCCCTCCGGGGGGCCGCCCCATCCGTACTTATTCCTTGAGTCCGAACCAGGACGGGTGTAAAGGTCCCTGCTCTGTACCTCTCAAGGAGGATCGAATGACAAGAGTCCGAGCCGAGATCGGCACGGCCGCCCTGCTGGGGATACTGCTGATACCCTTCTCCGACGCTCAGGCGGGAGGCTTCAGCATCTACGAACAGGGAGCCCGGGCGATGGGGAGGGCGAGCGCCTTCGTCGCCTCACCCGACGACCCGTCGGCCATCTTCTACAACCCCGCCGGTCTGGCGCTGCTGGACGGCACCCTGGTGATGGTCGGCAGCACGGTCGTCGCTCCGATGGGGAAGTTCTACGGGGTGGACCCCTTTCCGGGGTACGGCGTGGAAGAACGACTGACCTACCAGTTCTTCTACCTGCCGAACATCTACCTCTCCCATCGGATCAACGACCGGATGGTCGTCGGCCTGGGGATCATGCCCCCCTTCGGCCTGGGAACCGCCTGGCACCACCCGAACACCTTCTCGGGGCGCTATCTGGCCACCAAGACCGATCTCCAGACCATCTCGATCAACCCGACGGTGGCCTGGTCGGCCAGTGATAAGCTGCAGCTCGGTCTCGGCGTCAACATCCGGTACTCCAAGCTCTACCTGCAGCGCTACGTGGGGACCTTCGACCCCAA
>CAYUVJ010000011.1:14578-16155 GCA_964447955.1 uncultured Gemmatimonadota bacterium | reverse complement strand
CATTCTGGTGGAATATGCCGGGCCAGTTGGAACAACTGCTGGAGTCCGGAGGATGTCCGGCCTGGGTGGACGACGCCTCGCTGCCGGCAACCACCCTGGACGAGCATCTGGACATCTTGGAGACCCGGTGGGCCGTGGACGAACAGGACTGGGACGCGGTGATTCTGCAGGACAGCCGCTTCGAACTCGTGCTGCCCGAGCAACGCGCCGGCATCATCGAGGACTTCCGGGAATGGCGCGACATCATCCATGGATCGCATCCTCAAGCACGCATCGTGATGTTCCTGGACTACGCGCTGGACACGGACTACCTGGTGGATGAAGTGACCTACAGCCGAGGAGATTTCGCGACGTTGCTGCGAGAGGCCACCATCATCGTGGCCGACAGCCTCGGATTGGAGATCGCACCGATCGGCTGGGCCTGGGAGCAGGTGATGGTCGAACACTCCGAGTGGGATCTCTACGACACCGATGATCTCCACCCCAGCCGTCTGGCCCAATACCTGCAGGCTTGTGTCTATTACGCCACCCTACGCGGGATCAGTCCGGCCGGCGTGACCTATCGCTCTATACTCACCGCTGAAGCCGCCCTCTACATCCAGCAGGTGGCCGGCGAGGTGGTCCTGAGCGAACAGTCGGTCTGGAACCTGCCGGTGACCGGCCTGTACTGAGACCGGGCCGGGTTCCGCGCGCCCCGATCCCCTTCAGCTCCTCCGGATCGGTTTGTAGCGGATGCGGTGGGGCTGGTCGGCCTCGGCCCCCAGGCGCCTCTTCCGGTCTTCCCCGGATCGAGGGTCTCCCGCAGCTGGTCGACGTAGGCCACTTCGACCGTCTCGCCCACTGTGAGGGTCCCGCCGTCGGGGGTCTCGGACCCGGTGATCATCCGGCACGTCCCCCAGCCGGGGGCCGTTGGGGATGACGATCTCGGCCCGCCCGATCCGCTCCCCCGGTCCCTGGGCCAGGAGCTGCTCGTAGGTGTTCAGCCGGGCCTTCCCCTTGGCCTGCCGGGCGCGGGGACTCATCCGGATGAACTCCAGCTCCCGCTCCAGGGTGCGCATCCGGGCCGACTCCTGCTTCTCCTCGATGCGCAGGCGTTCCTGCTTCTGCTCCAGCCAGGAGCTGTAGTTGCCCTGCCAGGGGATGCCCCGGCCGCGGTCGAGTTCCAGGATCCAGCCGGCCACGTTGTCCAGGAAGTAGCGGTCGTGGGTCACGGGTCCAGAAGATGATGTCGGGCATGCTAGTGTCCCGGGCCGACGGCCGGGTCGATGGGCACGATCGGGTCTTTTCCGGCCCGGCGGAGCCGTTCGTTGAAGTGGGCCAGTTCGCCGTCGATCACCGCCCGGTAGGCGTCGAGCTGGACCTGAAGCTGTCCGCTCAGGATAGCGAAGACCTCGTACGACTGGTCGGTCGGGCGGTAGGGCCCCGACTGCACCACCCCCAGCAGGGCGGCGATCTTGTTGTTGAGCTTGATGGGGAAGTTGAGCGGGTCCTGGCCGCTGCGGTTCTTCACCTGGTAGATCTCGGCCTCGATGGCGCTCAGCTTCGTCTTGATGGTCTCCCCGTCCCGGCGCAGGCCG
>CAYUVJ010000011.1:0-14568 GCA_964447955.1 uncultured Gemmatimonadota bacterium | reverse complement strand
CGGCGTCGACCTTCTCCTTGATGTCCCGGATCCGGACCACCGTGTCGTTGGCCTCGTTGGCCCGGTCTCGGATGCGCAGGCTGAACTCGAACTGGGCCACCAGGTCGGCCTCACTCGAGCCGCTACGGGGGTCACTCATCCACGGGAACCAGCGGGAGACATTGCGGCGGCCGGCGGTCATGGTGACCTGGTAGGTCCCCGGGGCAGCGGTGATGGGACGGGCTCCGGCCGCCCATAGGACCATCCCCTCGAAGCCGCGGAACGACTCGTACTGCAGGAAGGCGCTGGTGCGGTGCATGCCTGCGGTGGTGGCGATGTCCGAACCCCGGCCGCCGCTCCGCAGTGTCATGAACTCGTTACCGTCGGTGTCGGCGAAGTGAAAGATCACTTCGTCCACATCCTGCGGCAGCAAGTAGTAGAGCACCACCCCGCTGGGCGGGTTGGCCCCGGTCGGGGAGGCGCTCACCCCGCCCCGGCCGCCGCCGCCCCCTCCCCAGCGCACCGCCCAGGCGTCCTTGGGCTGGAAGAGGAAGGGAAGGTCGGTGCGCACCTCACCGGCCGCGAGCTGGCGCAGGGGACATATATCGTCCAGCACCCAGAAGGAGCGGCCGTGGGTGGCGGCGATGAGGTCGTCCTCCTCTACGGTCAGGTCGTGCACCGGCACCAGGGGCAGGTCGAGCTGAAGCGACTGCCAGTGGTCGCCGCCGTCGAAGGAGACGAACACCCCCATCTCGGTCCCCGCGTAGAGCAGTTCGGGGACCACGGGGTCCTCGCGCACCACCCGCACGAAGGTGGTGTTCGGGATGCCGGTCACGACCTTCTCCCAGCTTTCCCCGAAGTCCCGGGTGCGGTAGATCCAGGGGGTGTGGTCGTCGTTCTCGTGGTTGTCCACCGCCAGCCAGGCGGTCCCCTCGTGGTGGGGCGAGGCGTCGATCATGCTGCACAGACCCCACTCGGGCATGCCGGCCGGGGTGATGCGCTGCCAGGAGCCGCCGGCGTCCTGGGAGACGTGCACCAGTCCGTCGTCGGACCCGGCCCACAGCAAGCCGGGACGCAGGGGGGATTCGGCCAGGGTGAAGACGGTGGCGTAGTACTCCACGCTGGTGTCGTCCTTGGTGATCGGCCCCCCCGACTCCTGCAGGGTCCTGGGGTCGGCCCGGGTCAGGTCGGGGCTGATCGCCTTCCAGGTCTCCCCCTCGTTGGTAGACTTCAGGACGAACTGTGAGCAGGTGTAGAGGACATCCGGGTCGTGCGGGCTGAAGAGGATGGGGAAGGTCCATTGGAAGCGGAAGGCCGCGTCGATGGCCCCGTGACCCATCGGGTTATCGGGCCAAGGGTTGACGTTACGGTCGAGTCCGGTCCGGTGGTCGAGCCGGGTGAGCAGACCACCGTAAGAACCCCCGAAGACGATATCGGGATCGCCCGGCTTGACCGCGATGTAGCCGCTCTCCCCGCCGGCGGTGCCGGTCCAGTCCGCGTCCCCGATGCCCCCCCCCTCGGTGCGGCTCATGATCCGGGCGGTCGAGTTGTCCTGCTGGGCCCCCAGGATGCGGTATGGGAAATGGTCGTCGGTGGTGACGTGATAGAACTGGGCGGTGGCGAAGTCCTGGTCGCTCCAGGTCTGCCCCCCGTCGAAGGTGACGTTCGCCCCCCCGTCGTTGGAGTTGATCATGATCGCGGCGTCGGCCGGGGCGATCCACAGGTCGTGGTTGTCCCCGTGCGGTACGCGCAGGGTGGTGAAGCCCTCCCAGTCTTCGGTCGACTTATAGAAGCCGGTGTTGAGCACGTACGAGGTCCCGCGATCCTGCGTGTCGGCGTAGATCCGGGTGTAGTACCAGGCCCGCTGGCGGAAGCGCCGGTCGTCGTTGCGCAGTTCCCAGGTCGCTCCCCCGTCGTCGGAGAGGAAGATGCCGCCGTTCTCGTTCTCGATGATGGCCCAGACTCGCTGCGGGTCGACCGGCGAGACGGCCACCCCGATCTTACCGACGACCCCGGCCGGCAGACCGGGGTTGCGGGTGATGTCCCGCCAGTTACGACCCCCGTCGGTGGTCTTGAAGAGCCGGCTCCCCGGCCCTCCGCTGTTCAACTGGTAAGGGGTCCGCCAGGCCTCCCAGGTGGCCGCGTACAGCACCTCGGGGTCGGAGGCGTCCATCGAGATGTCGACCGCCCCCGCCTTCTCGCTCACGAACAGGACCTTCTCCCAGGTCCGACCGCCGTCGGTGGTCTTGAAGACCCCGCGCTCGGGATTGGGGCCGTAGACATGACCCAGAGCGGCCACATAGACGATGTCGGGGTCGGTGGGGTGCACCCGCACCCGGGCGATGAAGCGGGTCTCGCGCAGCCCGACGTGGGTCCAGGTTTCCCCGCCGTCGGTACTCTTGTAGACTCCGTCTCCATGCGAGATGTTGCCCCGGACCTGGGTCTCGCCCATGCCCACATAGACCACGTCGGGATCCGAGGCGCTCACCCCGATGCCGCCCACCGAACCGGTGCCGAAATAGCCGTCCGAGACGTTCTCCCAGCTCTGGCCGCCGTCGGAGGTGCGCCAGAGACCGCCGCCGGTGGCTCCCATGAAGAAGACCTGCGGTCGGGCGGGTACGCCGCTGACCGCGGTGCAGCGCCCCCCGCGGAAGGGGCCGATCCCACGCCACGACATCCCGGCGTAGAGGACGGGATCCACGGTCTGGGCGGCAGTGGGGAGTGGGGCAGCGGACAGGGTGACGGCCGCGGCCGTCACCAGGGACATGACGACGAGGGCGGTGCGGAGACGGGACGACATCGGGACACCTCCGGGAGGAGTTCGGGAGCAGGGTGACAGAGGTTCCTTGTACTCCCGCAGGGGGTGGGATTTCAAGTTCGGCGGGCACGGCTCCCGGGCGACGGCCGGGATCAGGAGCGGGCGCCGCTCCCCCGTTCCTGGGCCTGGTACTGGAGCTGGTAGAGACGGTGGTAGATGCCGCCGGCGGCCAGCAGTTCGGCGTGGGTGCCGATCTCCCGAACCTCGCCCTTGTGCAGCACGATGATCTTGTCGGCCTTCTGGATGGTCGAGAGCCGGTGGGCGATGACGATGGTGGTCCGCCCCTGCATAAGTTTGTCCAGGGCGTCCTGGATGAGCATTTCGGTCTCGGTGTCGACGCTGCTGGTGGCTTCGTCCAGGACCAGGATGGACGGGTCGAAGGCCAGAGCGCGGGCAAAGGCCAGCAGCTGGCGCTGACCCGCCGACAGGGTCGCTCCCCGTTCGTGGACCGGGCTGTCGTAACCATCGGGCAAGCGCCGGATGAACGGGTCGGCGTTGACATGGCGGGCCGCCGTCTCGACCGCCTCCCGGGAGATGCCCGGCTCGTTCATCCGGATGTTCCCCGCGATGGTACCGCTGAAGAGGAAGACATCCTGCAGCACTACTCCGACCGAGGCCCGCAGGCGGCGCAGGTCGAGCTCTCTGATGTCCCGGCCGTCGATGCAAATACAGCCCTGCTGGACGTCGTAGAGCCGGGTGAGCAGGCTGATGATGGTGGTCTTACCCGATCCGGTGGCGCCCACGATGGCCACCGTCTCCCCCGGCGACACCTCGAACGAGACGTCCTTCAGCACCCAGTCGTGGACGGCGGTGTCCGCACCGGCCGCCTCGGCCACCCCGACCGCGGCCTCCTCCCCGGAGACCGCGCTGCTGACCCCTTCGGCGACCCGGGCCTCATCCACATCGACCGACCGCATCCCGCGACGGGCGGGAGCCTGATCGTCGTCGGTCTCACTCGACTCGTAGGCGAACCAGACGTCGCAGAAGGCGACCCGGCCGGCCATTTCCTCCGGGAAGACGGGCTCCGACGGGTCGGTGATGGTGACCTCCTCGTCGAGCAGGCGGAAGATCCGTTCACTGGAGGCCATGGCCGACTGCATGATGTTGTACTTCTCGGCCAGGTCGCGGATGGGGCGATAGAACCGTTCGACGTAGAGGATGAAAGCGTAGACGGTCCCGAAGGTCATCGTCCCGGCCAGGATACCGCCGCCGCCGAACCAGACCAGCAGGGCCAGCGCCAGGGCGCTCAGGAAGTCCACCCCGGGGAAGAACAGGGCGTAGTAGAAGATGGTCCGCTCGAAGGCGTCCTTGTACTCGCCGTTCAGACTGCGGAAGTGGTGCTCGTTGCGCTGCTCCCGGGTGAAGATCTGCACCACCCGGATGCCGGTCAGGTTCTCCTGCAGGAAGGCGTTCATCCGCCCCAGTTTGGCCCGGGTCTCGGCATAGGCGTCACGGGCCTTCGCCCGGAACCACATGGTGATGAGCACCAGCAGGGGGAGCACGACCATGACCACTGCGGCCAGGGTGGGGCTGAGGTAGAACATGAAGGCCACGATGCCGACCAGCAGGAAGAAGTCCCCGAAGATGGCCACCACCCCGCTGGTGAACATCTCGTTGAGCACCTCGATGTCGTTGGTCAGCCGGGTCATCACCCAGCCGACACTTGAACGGTCGTAGTACGACATCGGCAGTTTCAACAGATGCTCGTAGAGTTCGGTACGCAGGTCGTTCATCGCCCGCTGACCCGTCAGGTTCATCAGGTACATCTGGGCGAACTGGAGCAGGAAAGCGCCCACGATGGTGGCCAGGAAGACCAGGGAGAGACGGTCGATCCCGGCCAGCCGGTCGGAGAGGGCCAGCCCGGCAGCGGTCGACGGGTCGATATAGCGGTCAATGAGCAGTTTGGTGATGGCCGGTCCCGCCAGCTGGACCAGCGAACCGAACAGCATCAACACCACGCTGAGGGCGACCCAGGCGCGGTACGGGCGCAGGTAGCGCAGCAGTCGTCCCAGCAGGCGGCGGTCGAGGGCTTTGCCCTGGACCTCGCTGAAGGCTCCGTGTCCGCCGCGCCTCATCCGATGGACTCCAGCTCTTCGATCAGCGCCTGGCGGGCGACCATGCGGGCATAGGCCCCGTCCCCGGCTACCAACTCCTCGTGGGTGCCCCGTTCGACGATCCGGCCGTATTCCAGGTAGATAATGAGGTCGGCGTTGCGCAGGGTGCTGACCCGGTGACTGACCAGGAAGGTGGTGCGGCGGGCGATCACCTCACGCAGGCCGGTCAGGATGGCCTCTTCGGTGTGGGTGTCGACGCTGGCGAAGGCGTCGTCCAGGATGAGGATGGCCGGGTCGCGGATGACCGCCCGGGAGATGGCCACCCTCTGCTTCTGTCCGCCGCTCAGGGTGACGCCGCGCTCGCCCACTACTTCCCGATAGCGGAGGGGGAAGCTCTCGATCTCCTGGGCGATCTGCCCGACCCGGGCTGCTTCCTCGACCTCCTCGATGACCACCTGGGGCAGTCCGTAGGCGATGTTCTCCTCGATCGTCTCACTGAACAGGAAGCTCTCCTGCGGCACCATCCCGATATGCCGGCGCAGGACCTGCAGGGGGATGTCGCGGACGTCTGCCCCGTCGATGAACAACCGGCCTCGGGGGACCTGGAAGAGACGGGGGATGAGGTTGAGCAGGGTGGTCTTACCGCTGCCGGTCGGCCCGGTCACCCCGACGGTGGTACCGGCCGGCACCTCCAGGTCGATACCCCGCAGTACCGGCTCGGATCCATCGTCGTAGGCGAAATCCAGACCGCGGAAGGCGATCTCCCCCCGGATGCTCTCGAGGTCGGCCCGCACATCCTCCTCGTCCCGGATGTCGGGTTCGGTCTCCAGGATCTCCTGGATACGGCTCAGACTGGCCGTGCCCCGCTGGTAGATGTTGATGACCCAGCCCAGGGCGATCATCGGCCAGGTCAGGATGGCGTGGTACTGGGTGAAGGCGACCAGGTCACCCAGGCTGATGGTGCCGGCCACGACCTGACGGCCGCCGGCCCAGATCACCACCAGCAGACCGATCGCAGCCACACCCAGGAGCAGGGGGAAGAAGCCCCCGTAGACCCGGACCAGAGCGAGGTTGCGCCGGACGTACTCCTGGTTGAGGGCCCGAAACTCTCCCAGCACGCCCGTCTCCCGGGCATACGACTTGACCACCCGGATGCCGTTGAGGTTCTCCTGGGCGTGGCTGCTGAGCGTGGAGAACTGCTCCTGCACCGCCTGGAAACGGTCGTGCAGCAGCGGGCCGATCCAGCGGGAGAGGACCGGCAGGGCGGCCATGGGGACCAGGGAGTAGAGGGTCAGTCGAGGGCTGATCCAGAACATGATGGGAATGGCGATACCGGCGGCCGCCACCGTGTTGGCGGCGTTCATGATCCCCGGCCCCAGGATGGCCCGGACCGCGTCCATGTCGTTGGTCGAACGGGCCATGATGTCCCCGGTCGACTGGCGGTTGTAGAAGGCGAAGGGGAGCCGCAGCAGGTGCCGGAATAGATCGTTGCGCAGGTCGAACTCGATCCGGCGGCTGGTCACGATCAGACGCATCCGCTGCAGGTAGAGGAAGACCGCGGCGACCGTCTTGAGTCCCAGGAAGAGCGCGACCCAGGGGATCAATCCCCGGACGTCACTGACCTGCTTGATGGCGTCGAAGGTCCAGCCGAGCACACGGGGACCGGCCAGCCCGAACAGGTTGGAGAACAGGATGAAGAGGAAGCCCGCCACCAGCGCGGCCCGGTACCGGGCCAGGTAGGGGAAGAGCGGTCTCAAGCGGTCGATCGGTCGCCTCCGGCCGGATTGGCGGACAGGCCTGGGGAGCGCATTATTCCCTGTCTGGGATTGGACGGGGATGTGAGGACAGGGATTCCCGTCCAATTTCTTCCCGACATCAATCGTCCCTTCCCCTGAGCCGGTTCCTGCCTCACACTATAAGGCGTCATGAGCCAGCATCCCGCAAAGATACTGATCGTCGACGACGAACCGGCGATCCTGGATATGGTCCGGGAGTTCCTGGCCCTGCTGGGCCATGACTGCTCCACCGCCGCCTCGGCCGAAGAAGCGATCGAGCGGATCGGGCAGGAGGGGTTCGATCTCGTCCTGACCGACCTCGATCTGGGTGGTCTGACAGGGTTGGACGTCCTGGAAGCGGTCGGACACGACGACCCCGCCGGCACCTTGGTCGTCATCATGACGGCCTTCCCGACCATCGAGAACGCCATCGTGGCCCTCAAGAACGGGGCTGAGGACTACGTGCTCAAGCCGTTCACGCTGGAGAACCTGGAACTGGTGGTGGGGCGGGTCCTGGAGAAACAGCGGCTGGCCCGTGAGAACATCAGTCTGCGCGAAAGTCTGGCCCTCTACCGAGTCAGCGAGGCCCTCGAGGCGCCGCTCGAACTGCCCGATTACCTGAGGACGGTCCTGGACGTGGCAGTCAACGAACTGCAGGGGGAGGCCGCCCAACTCGCCCTGATGGAAGGTCCGGAGGAGACCACCGAGGTCCGCCGGTTGCTCCATCAAGGGAAGGCGGAGCACGCCCTCCATCTCTCCCCGGATGACGTGCGGTCACTGGTCGGGGAGATGAAGAAGGGTGAAGGGGCGCTTCTGCGGACCCGGGAAGGGGGGGGACCGCTGCTGGCCCTCCCTCTTCGGACCAGGGGGGAGATGGTCGGTCTGATCGCCGTGCATCGCAGTCCGGGCGCAGATCCCTTCACCCCGGCTCAGGCCCGGGCACTCACCATCATCGGAGCGGGGACCGCCGTCGCCATCAAGAACGCCCGGCTCTACAACGCCCTGCAGGAGCAGTACCTGCGCACGGTGCGGGCGCTGGTGGCCGCGGTCGAGGCCAAGGACCCCTACACCAGCGGTCACAGCGAGATGGTGAGCCGCTATGTCGTCGCCCTGGCCCGGGAGGTCAGCCTGGAACCCGACCGGATCGACGGGCTGCGCGTGGCCGCACTGCTCCACGACGCCGGCAAGATCGGGGTGCCCGAGGCGGTCCTGCTCAAGCCGGGCGCACTGGACGTGGCGGAATACGACATCATCAAAGAGCACGTCACCATGAGCGAGCGGATCATCGCCCCGCTCGAAATGGACGACTTCATCGTCGAGGCGATCGCCCAGCATCACGAGCGGCTCGACGGCAGCGGCTATCCCCGGGGGCTGGCCGGGGAGGATATCACCCTGTGGGGCCGTATCATGGCCATCGCCGATTCGTTCGACGCGATGATCAGTGACCGGATCTATCGCAGCCGGATGCCTCAGGCCGAGGCGGTGACCACCCTGCGCCGGCTGGCGCCGGCCCGTCTGGATCCCGACCTGGTCGAGGCTTTCGCCCGGGTACAGGAGAAGAGGGACCGGGGGGAGGTCGACATCCCGAGCCTCGCTGGGACCACACCTGGACCCGGTCCCTCAGGAGCGGAGGGATGATGTCCGGAAATCGTCGCCGCACCATCCGTTCCCGTTCGAGTCTCCCGGGGCTCCTCATCGCCCTGCTGTCCGCCGCCGCCTGCAGCGGGCAGCTCGGCACGGCCCCTCCGGCGGCGACCGCACCGGCCGTCGATCTCACCCTCCTCACCGCCCCCGCGGCCGACCCACTGAAGGCCGAACTCGACGCCATCCTGGACGATCCGGCCTTCGCTCCGGCCTTCTGGGCGGTCAAGATCCAGGACCTGCGGACCGGCCGGGTGCTTTACGAGCGGGACCCCGACCGCTTCGTCATGCCGGCCTCGAACATGAAGCTGGTGACCACCGCGGTGGCCCTGCGGACCCTGGGTCCCGACTGGCGGCCGGTGACCATGCTGTATGCGGTCGGGCCTGTCGTGGACGGAGTGCTCGAGGGCGACCTGGTCCTGGTCGGAGGTGGGGATCCGACGCTGGGCGGCCGTTTCGCCGCCGGAGACCCGCTCTCGGGTCGCGGGGAGGCCCTGGTCCCCATGCGGGCACTGGCCGACAGTGTGGCGGAAGCGGGGATAGAGCGCATCACCGGCCGCCTCATCGGGGTGGACGACCTGTTCGTGGAGGAACCCTTCGGGGCTGGCTGGTCGTGGGACTCTCTGGATGCCGGATATGCCGCTCCGATCGGGGCCCTGACCTGGAACGAGAACCTGGTCACCGTTGTCGCCGGACCCGGTCCCGAACCCGGATCGGCGGCCCTCGTGGAGGTCGAACCGGAGGTCGGGGTGTTCGCCGTGAACGCGGATGTGAACACCCTCGGTCCCCTGGAGCGGGGCCGGCTCAGCGTCTCCCGCGACCTGCTCGGCGATGTCCTCACGGTACGGGGCGGGGTGGCGGTGGGAGGCCGTCCCCGGCGCACGACCGTGTCGGTCCCCGACCCGACCCGTTTCAGCCTCCTGGGCCTGCAGACCGCGCTGGAAGAGCAGGGGATCCGGGTGGACGGCGGGGTCGTCGATCAGGACGTCCTGCCGCGATCGGAACGTCCGGTCGTCATCCGGCCCGGATATCCGCCTGAACTTCCGGTCGGCTCCCGGGAAGTGGCCCGGATCGAAGGCCCGCCGCTCTCCGAGATCCTCCGGGTGACCAACAAGGAGAGTCAGAACCTCTACGCCGAGACCCTGCTGCGGCTGGCCGGGCTGGAAGAGGGCGAAGGGATCGGCTCGGTGGCGGCCGGACGCCGGCAGACCGAAGCCACCCTGCTGGAGATGGGCATCCCCATCGATCGTTATGTTCAGCGTGACGGATCGGGGCTCTCCCGGTATAACTATCTCTCCGCCGAGACCTTGACCCGCATCCTGCGGGGCATGGCCCGCGGGCGCAACGCCGCGGTCTGGCATGCCACCCTGCCGGTCATGGGAGTGGACGGCACTCTGGCCGGACGGGGGCGGGGCTCACCGGCGGCTGGACGGGTCTGGGCCAAGACCGGTTCGATCGCCAACTGCCGGGCGCTCTCCGGCTACCTGGAGACGGTGGAGGGTGATACCCTGACCTTCGTGCTGATCGCCAACAACTTCACCGCCCCCAACCGGGCGGCCGAGTACCTGCAGGACCTGATCTGCGAGCGGCTGGTGTCCGGTCTCCCACCGGCCAGCCCCGATGTGCGCGGACCGTCGGCCGTGAAAGGTCCCGAGGATTGAAGCGTCCTGAGGAGCGGGGCCGGCTGGATCCCGGTCCGGTCCGTCCCGGTGAACTCATCGGCCGGGTTCCGATCCAGGTGCGCTACGCCGAGACCGACGCCCAGGCGGTCGTCTACCACGCAAACTTCCTGGTCTATTTCGAGGTGGGACGGACCGATTGGGTCGCCCAGGCGGGTTATCCTTACCGGGTCATGGAAGAAGAGGGGTTTGCCCTCGTCATCGCCGAATCCCATCTTCGTTTCCTCGGACCGGCCCAATACGACGACACCCTGATCGTGGAGACCCGGCTGGCCGCACTCCGGACCCGCTCCTGCACGTTCTGCTACCGGGTGCTGCGGGAAGGTCAGGAAGCGCCGCTGGTGGAAGGGTGGACGGCGCTGGTCTGTCTGGGCCGCGAACGCCGGGCGGTACCGATCCCCGAGGGCGTGGCGAACGCCCTGCGCCGGGCAGCGGCACTGCCCGACTGAGAGATCCCGGCCGTCCGAGCCGGGTCCGTTCCGCCGGCACCTTCCGGCGGGCATGATGAACGGGTGGGTTGGACCCGCCCTGTTGGAGGAGGGGAAGAGATGATCCTGGTTCCCTCGGAGATGTGTTTCGTCAAAGGGGTCGGCCGGCACAAGGAGAAGCTGGCTTCCTTCGAGATGGCACTCCGTGACGCAGGCATCGCCACCTACAACCTGGTCTACGTATCGAGCATCTTCCCCCCCGGCTGCAAGGTCGTCACGAAACAGGCCGGCTTGGCCAAGATGCCGGCCGGTTCCATCGTGCACGTGGTCCTGAGCCAGGCCCAGACGAACGAACCGCACCGGTTGATGGCGGCCTCGGTGGGGGTGGCGATCCCCCGGAACCGTGAGATCTACGGCTATCTGAGCGAGCACCACTCCTACGGCGAGCGGGAGAAACTGGCCGGGGACTACGCCGAGGACCTGGCCGCGGCGATGATGGCCACCACGCTCGGAGTCCCTTTCGACCAGGAAGCCTCGTGGAACGAGAAGAAGGAGGACTGGAAGATCTCGGGCCACATCGTGACCACCCGGAACGTCACCCAGACCGCGGTCGGCGACAAGGCCGGGCTCTGGACCACGGTGTTGGCGGCCGCTGTCTTCTGTGACTATCGCGAACCTGAGTAAGAAGGGGTCATGACCACCGCACCCTACCCGGACGTGCTGCGCCGGTATGCGTCGTCGGAGGGCAGCTTCCTGGCCGTAGAAGGTGAGGAGCATGGCTGGGCGAACGCCCGATATCGAATCCTCCCCGTCCCCTATGAAGCCACCGTCTCGTACGGGAGTGGGGCGAAGGACGGGCCGGCGGCCATCATCGAGGCCTCCGCCCAGATCGAACTCTTCGACGCCGAACTCGATCTCTACCCTGGAGCGTCCGGGATCCACACCCTGCCGGCCGTCGAGCCGGACGTGCGCGGTCCCGAAGCGATGACCCGGCGCCTCAGGGAGATAGCTGAGGCGCTGTGCGAACCCGGCCGGGTCACCATCGCGATCGGCGGGGAGCACTCCATCACCCCACCGCTGGCCCTGCCCTATCTCGACGACCCCGACACCTGGGTCCTCTGTGTCGATGCCCACGCCGACCTGCGCGAGAGTTACCAGGGAAGTCCGTATTCGCACGCCTGTGCCATGCATGCCATCGCCCGCACCGGAAGACTGGTCCAGGTCGGCATCCGGGCGCTCTCGGAGCCGGAACGGGACCTGGCCCGGGAACTGGGCCTGACCATGGTGATGGGTTGGGATCTCGATGCCGACGGCCGCTGGCTCGACCGGGTCTTCGAGGCCCTCGGGCCCCGGGTCTATCTCAGTCTGGACGTGGACGGACTGGATCCCACTCTGATGCCGGCCACCGGGACCCCGGTACCGGGCGGGCTCACCTGGCCGCAGTTCACCGCGCTGGTCGACCGACTCGGACGGGAGCGGGAGGTGGTGGCGGCCGACGTGGTGGAACTGGCACCGGCCCCGGGATTACATGCCCCCACCTTCACGGCCGCCCTGGCCGTCTATCGCAGCATCGGGGCCATCGAAGCCGGCCGGAAGGACGCTGGGCGATAGCGCTGATCCGACCTCATGGCTGACGTACTCGAGCTGATCGGGGTCCGCGTCCACAACCTGAAGGACCTGGACCTCCGTATCCCCCACGGAAGACTGGTGGTGGTGACCGGTCCCTCGGGGTCGGGCAAGTCCAGTCTGGCCTTCGACACCATCTACACCGAGGGACAGCGCCGTTACACCGAATCCCTCAACCCGTACGTCCGCCAGTTCCTGGAACGCATGGAGAAGCCCGACCTGGATGCTGCCCACGGCATCACCCCGGCGGTCGCCGTCGGTCGGACCCCACCCCCGCGCAGCAGCCGCTCCACGGTCGGGACGATGACCGAGATGGCCGACGTGCTCCGGCTGCTCTTCGCCCGCCTGGGTACGGTCTTCTGTCCTGATTGCGGGATCCCCATCCGCCCCGATCCTCCCGGCCGGGTCGCCGACCTGGTCCAGGGACACCTGGATGCCGGCGAGAGCCCGGTCCTGGTAACCGCTCCCATCCCTCCCGCCGCCGACCGGGAAGGGGCCCGCCGACGGCTGGAGGCCCTGCGCCAGGAAGGTTTCCTCAGAGTCCGTCTGGCCGGGGAGAACGTGCGCCTCGACGAGTCGGAGGAGGGACTGGACCGTCTGGTCGCGGCGCTGGCCGGACCCGGGGATGGGATACATGAAGAGCAACCCCTGCTCGTACTCGACCGCCTGACCCCCTCGGTCCCGAGGACCCGGGTCCGGGAAGCGGTGGAGACGGCCTACCGGGAAGGGGGAGGTGAGCTGGTCCTGGTCCGCCCCGAGGAGGTGCTCGAGCGGCATTCCGAGGTCCATGCCTGCACGGCCTGCGGTCGGCGGGCCCCCGACCCCGAACCGCAGCTATTCTCCTTCAACAGTCCCTACGGGGCCTGTCCGACCTGTCAGGGTTTCGGTTCCCTGATCGCCTACCTGCCCGAGATGGTGGTCCCCGATCCCACCCGGACTTTGCGGGAGGGCGCGATCGAGCCCTGGACCAAGCCCGCCTATCGGCGCTGGCAGAAGCGTCTGGAACAGGTCGCTGCCGAGGCGGACCTCCGGCTGGACGTGCCCTGGGAGGACCTCACCGAGGCCGAGCAGCGGCTGGTCTGGGAGGGGACCGGCCGGTTCCGCGGAGTGGCGGGCTTCTTCCGCAAACTGGACACCAAGAAGTACAAGATGCATGTCCGGGTGTTCATGGCTCGCTATCGCTCCTACGTGCCCTGCGACGACTGCCGGGGGACCCGGTTGCGGTCCGAGGCCCTCTGGGTCAAGCTGGGGGGTGAGGACATCGGGACGGTCAACGCTTTGACCGTCCACCAGGCCCGAGGCTGGCTCGAGCGGCTCGCGGTCACCGGGGAGCGGGCCCGTATCTACGAACCGATCCTGAGCGAGGCCCGGTCCCGGCTCACCTATCTGGAGGAGGTCGGGGTCGGTTACCTGACGCTCGATCGCCTCTCCCGGACGCTCTCCGGCGGAGAGTCCCAGCGGATCGGTCTGGCCGCGGTGCTGGGGGCCGCCCTGACCGGCACCACCTATGTACTCGATGAACCGAGCATCGGTCTCCATCCCCGGGACGTGGAACGGCTCATCCGGATCGTCCGACGGCTGCGCGACCGGGGCAACACGGTCATCGTAGTGGAGCATGACCGGGACATCATCAACGCGGCCGACCTGGTACTCGATCTGGGACCGGGGAGCGGACAGCGGGGCGGCGAACTGGTCTATCAGGGAGCGGTGCACGGGCTGATGCACGAAGCCGACACGCTGACCAGCCGCTATCTGCAGGGCCGGTTGGGGCCGGTCCACCCCCTGCGGCGGCGGGAACCGAAAGGCTGGATCGGGTTGCACGGGGCGGCGGAACACAACCTCAGGGACCTGGAAGCGGCCTTCCCGCGCGGTGTCCTGACCGCGATCACCGGAGTCTCGGGCTCCGGCAAAAGCACCCTGGTCCACGACCTGCTGGAACCGGCCCTGCAAAGGGTGCTGGGAGGGGAACCGGAACGGCGGCCCGGACGCTTCACCGGGTTGGACGGCTATGAGGGGCTCGGTGGGGTGGTTGCCCTCGACCAGGGACCGCTGACCGCCAATCGGCGGAGCAACGCAGCGACGTATACCAAGGCCTGGGAAGGCATCCGTCGCGTTTTTGCGCGGACCGAAGCGGCTCAGGCCCGGGGACTCGACGCCTCGTCCTTCTCCTTCAACACAGAAGGTGGCCGCTGCCCTGAGTGTAAAGGAGAAGGGACCATCACGGTCGACATGCAGTTCATGGCCGACGTGACCCTGCGCTGCGAGCTCTGTGACGGGCGTCGTTTCACCCCCAAGGTGCTCGAAGCCCGCTATCGCGGCCGCTCGATCGCCGACGTGCTGGACCAGACGGTGGACCAGGCGATAGGCTTTTTCGCGGGACACCGTCCGGTCGTCCGAGCACTGGCCCCGCTGCAGCGGGTGGGACTGGGCTATCTGAGACTGGGACAGCCGGCGCCGACCCTCTCGGGCGGAGAAGCCCAACGGGTCAAACTGGCGGCTGAACTCGGCCGGCCCAGCACCGGGAGGACCCTTTATATCCTCGACGAGCCGACCACCGGCCTGCACTTC
>CAYUVJ010000010.1:12158-16367 GCA_964447955.1 uncultured Gemmatimonadota bacterium | reverse complement strand
GCAGTACCTCCAGCGCACCCGGGACCACCTGCGTCCCGCCTCTCGACCTTCCTGAACCGGCTGAGCGGATATACAATCGGCGAAGACCTCACGCCCTGATGATGCGCCGGTCAGGAGTATCATCCTCTCCGGGACACGATCGCAGGGATTGGAAAGCAGAGATCGCATGCATATGACCAGTAAGAGATATCGCCTTCCCCCCGGCTTACTCCCCCTGCTCCTCTCGATCGGGATCACCATCCCCGTCCAGGCCCAGATGCGCCTGCCGCGACTGGAACGGTTCTGGCAGAACGCGCCCGAGGAGGGGACAGTCGCCCCCGATTTCACCCTCAAGACCCTGGAGGGGACGACCTTCACCTTGAGTGAGGCCTATGCCGAACGGCCGGTGGTGCTGGAGTTCGGCTCCTTCACCTGACCCCCCTTCCGGATGCGGTCCGCATCCGTCGAATCCCTCAGGGCCGAGTTCGGAGACCGGATCCACTTCATCGTGCTCTATCAGCGAGAGGCCCATGCCGGGCAGATCCAGTTCCGGGACATCGCCCAGCCCTCCACGTACGAGCAGCGCCAGGAACTGGCCGGCCGGGCCTGCACCGACCTCGGCCTGTCGACCACGATCGTGATCGACGAGATGGACGATGTCGTCCGGGAGAAGTATGGGAGCGCGCCCAACAGTGCGTTCATCATCGACATGAGTGGACGGATCGTCTATCGGAACGACTGGTCGATCCCGGAGGACTGGCGGCCGGTCCTGGAGAGGCTGCTGGGGCCTTCTCCATGATCCAAGGCGGAATGGTGCGATCTCAGGCCACGGCCGAGACCGGGTCGATCCTGAACACCTGCCGGCTCTTGAGGGTGTAGAAGACCGTACCCTGCACGAGTCCGTTCGACCCTGTCACGGACGTATTACAGGCGTTTTCACCCATCGTCTAAAACAACCGTACAGCGAGCCTGATTGCGGCGTTGCTGCTCAGCGTCCCCCCACGGCCAGGGCCAGCCCGGCCGGGATCCGCGATCCGGGTGCTACCGCGTACTCTGGAGCGCTGCAAGTCGCTGGAGCGCCGTGACGTAGGCGGGGGGGCGCTCCCGTACTCGCCCCCCCTCACCACCCGAGCGCTCCGCCGGCATCAGCCAGGCGATACCGCCGGCGATGCCTCTCTGCGGGCTGCAGCCAGGCTCCCAGGCGGCGATGGCCCGGATCAGCGCGCCCGGATCACCGGGGGAGATCGAAGGTGTGACGAGCAGTACGCCGGGCGGATCCGCCGCCGTCGAACTGGGCATCGTGCCGAGCCGGGCGAAGTCCTTGAGGTCGCGGGTCACCACGATCCGGGATTCCTGGGCCGCGATCTCCAGGACGGTGTCATCCGTTGCTCCCATCATGTCCAGCTCCCGGAGGTGCACGGCATCGATCCAACGGTCCCTCAGGCCCGGGGTCACGGCCAGATCCACATTCTCATCGAGCAGGAATCGGGGCCGGTCCATCACTCGTACCTGTCCATCATGACCCGGGCGATCCGGTCGTTCTCGGCAAGGTGTGCGTCGATGGTATCCGGGAAGAGTCGGTAATAGGCCAGCGCCTGCTTCATCCCCTCCTCACTCAGCCCGCCGTAGTAGGAACCGAGGCGCTCGAAGTCATCGCCGATCTCCTTGTGGACCATGATGAAGCTCCACAGTTCCGGCCCATCCTTCAGGGACGGACGCGGACCGTCCCAGCTCGGTCGGTACTCGATGAGCGGCAGGTTCCGGCCGACCCACCATTCCTCCACGACGCATCTCAACCCTTCGGACGGTCCATCCCCGTTCTGCGCGAAGGTCTCGCGCAGTTCCTGGTCCAGCCATCCGGGCAGTCTGACCGTTATGGTCGCTGTAGGCATCGGCATCACCCTCGAAGTCCAAGGTCGACTCGCTGAATCATCACGGAGGATTGTACACAGTGTGTTCACTGTGTTCAACAGGAGCGTCGCCGGCCGCCGGGAAGCCGTCCGGAGGATCCCTACGCTACGATCTCCTCTCCTCCATCTACATTGATGACGTTCCCCGTGATCCATTCCGTGCCGGGGAGGCACAGGTTGACGATCGAGTGGGCCATCACATCCAGGGTCATGTTCATCTTGTCATGGGTGATGCTCTCGTTGCGGTCGGTCCTGACAGCCGGTCCGGCGGTTGCGTCCGCATGCCGGCCGGGCTACGTTGGCGGGGTCACCGATCCCGCTGCCTGATCGCCGGTCCTGTCGTCCGAAGAGGAGAACGAGCTGTGCGGACCCTGCCCTTCCTGAGCCTGAGCCTCATCCCTATGCTGCTGGCTGCTGCGACCCCGCCGAAGGCTGACGGCCCGGCCCGCCAGGACTCCTGGCGCCCCCCCGCGATGGGGGACCACGGAGCGGTCACGGCCGGACATCCGCTGGCCGCCCAGGCCGGTCTGGAGATCCTCAAGGCGGGGGGGAACGCAGTGGATGCCGCGGTGGCCATGGCCAGCGTGCTGGCGGTGGTGCGCCCCCACATGAACGGGCTGGGGGGGGACACATTCATGCTCGTCTACTCGGCCCGGGACAGTACGGTCTACGGCCTGAACGGCTCGGGGAAGGCCGGCAGCCGGGCCGACGCGGCCGCCCTGCGGCGGCGGGGCCTGACCCGCATGCCGGTGCGGGGACTGGAGGCGGTCAGCGTGCCGGGGACGGTCTCGGCCTGGGCGGCCGCCGCCCAGCGCTTCGGGACCCGCCCCCTGGGTGCCCTGCTCGACCCCGCCATCCGGCTGGCTTTCGCCGGTTTCCCGGTCAGTCCCACCCTGCACGACGACCTGCAGGCCAGCGAGGCGCTCCTGCGCCGCGACTCCGGACTGGCCGCGGTCTACCTGCCGAACAACCGGGCGCCCGAGGTGGGCACCATGCTGATCCAACAGCAGTTGGGTGCCAGCCTGCGGCAGGTGGCCGATTCTAACGGGGAGGCCTACTACCGGGGGGAACTGGCCGCCACGCTGGCCGCCTTCTTCACTTCCCGGAACGGCTACATCACGGCCGAGGACCTGGCCGCCCAGCGGGCCGAGTGGGTCGAGCCCATCTCGACCACCTGGCAGGGACGCCAGGTGATGGCCCTGCCTCCCAACACCCAGGGGTTCGCCCTGCTGGAGATGCTCAACATCCTGGGCTCCTTCGACCTCCAGCAGATGGGCACCGGCAGCGTCGACTACTGGCACCTGTTGATCGAGGCCAAGAAGCTGGCCTTCGCCGACCGGGACGAGCACCTGGCCGATCCCTCGTACGAGGCACCCATCGATTCCCTCCTCTCGGCCGACTACGCCACCGCCCAGGCCGTCCGCATCAGCCTGGAGGGGGCCGCACCCGAGGTCCAGCCGGGCCAGTCCCGCCGGATGGACGACGACACCGTGGTCTGCACCGCGGCCGACATCCAGGGGAACGTGGTGGTGCTCATCCAGAGCCTCTTCAACTCGTTCGGCTCGGGGGTCATGGCCGGGGAGACCGGCATCATCCTCCAGAACCGGGGGGCCCTCTTCTCCCTGGAGGAGGGACATCCCAACGAACTGCGCCCGGGACCGCGTCCCTGCCACACCCTCTGTCCCGCCCTGGTCCTGCAGGACGGGGCGCCCATCCTGGGACTGGCCACCCCGGGCGGAGACGGTCAGGTCCAGACCCTGGTCCAGGTGCTGAACCGCTGGCAGCTCTTCGATCGGGATATCCAGACGGCGGTGGAGGCCTCCCGCTTCCGCTCCTACGACGGGGTCTCGGTCAGCCTGGAGGATGGGGCCGGCCTGGAGGTCATCAACGGGCTGGAGGCCCGGGGACACACCCTGCGCCTCTTCCCGACGGGCCGCTCGGCCGACTTCGGCGGGGCCCAGGGGATCGTGGTCTACCGCCGTTCCGCGGGGGTGCAGGTCTACATGGCCGGCGCCGACCCGCGCCGCGAGGCGGTGGCGCTGGCCTGGTAGGCGTATTGACCGCTCCGGTCTTCCCTGCGACAATGCCGGACAAAGGGTTCACCCGCTATGAGCCAGGAGCGACCCATGCGTCTGACCCGCATCGCCGGCACCGGCCACTTCCTGCCCGAGAAGGTCGTCACCAACCACGACCTCGAGCAGCTCATAGACACCTCGGACGAGTGGATCCAGGAGCGTTCCGGCATCAAGGAGCGCCGGTTCGCCGAGCCGGGCATCGGTTCGGCCGCGGGGCCCAGCACGTGGACCGCCCGGGGCGGCAC
>CAYUVJ010000010.1:0-12148 GCA_964447955.1 uncultured Gemmatimonadota bacterium | reverse complement strand
GTTCGGCCGCCCTGGGCACCCTGGCCGCCCAGGCCGCCCTGGCCGACGCCGGGTGGGAACCCGACAACGTCCAGTTCATCGTCAACGCCACCCTCTCGGCCGACTACTACTTCCCCGGCAACGGAGTGCTCATCGGGGCCGAGCTGGGGCTCAAGGGGATCGGGGCGCTGGACGTGCGCAACCAGTGCAGCGGGTTCATCTACGGGCTGGCCACCGCCGACGCCCTGATCCGCATGGGGCTCTACGACCGCATCCTGCTGGTGGGGGCCGAGGTCCATTCCTCGGGACTGCGCCTCAACACCGAAGGCCGGGACACGGCCGTGCTCTTCGGGGACGGCGGCGGAGCGGTCTGCCTGGAGGTGACCGAGGACGAGTCCCAGGGGCACGTCATCTGGCACCATCTGCACGCCGACGGCCGCTACGCCGACGAGCTCTGCATCAAGGCCCCCAGCGGGAAGATGAACCCCTACATCACATGCGAGATGATCGAGGAGGGCCTGACCGCCCCCTACATGAACGGCCGCGAGGTCTTCAAGCACGCCGTGACCAAGTTCCCGGCCGTCATCTTCGAGGCCCTCGAGGCCCAGGGCTACAAGCCGGACGATGTGGCCATGGTCATCCCCCACCAGGCCAACTACCGCATCACCGATGTCGTGCGGGAACGCCTCGGGCTCACCTGGAAGACCGTCTACAGCAACATCCACCGGACCGGCAACACCACCGCCGCCTCCATCCCCATCGCCCTCGACGAGTGCGTGAAGGACGGGAAGGTCAAGCGCGGCGACCTGGTCTGCCTGGCTTCCTTCGGTTCGGGATTCACCTGGGGGTCGAGCCTGCTGAGGTACTGACGGGATATTCCTCGCGCAGGATTCATCGATATCCTCCCAGATCATCGACCGAACCGGTGCGGCGGAGATCCTCTGTTCTGCTGCTGTGGGATTCCTGCTGCTTCTGTTTCCGGGATACCTGCCTCTTCCGCCACTGCGGAAACCACTGTTCCTCGTAGACGAAGAATCATTAGTTATAACTAATAGTGATTCTCAGTTATTATTAGCTACAACTTATAGTCTGACCGCATTAATATAAGCTATGGCTTATGAAAGTGAGGTTCTCATGAAGAAAGACTTCCAGGAACTGAAGAGAAGGCAATTGGACGAGAAACTGGCCGTCTTCCGCCGGGATGGCATACCGGAAAAACCGCCCGAAGGATGGGTAAAAGCGATCCTAACGGCCCTGAGCATGCCAGCGGAGGTGCTGGCAAAGCGCATCGGCGTTACCCAGCCCGCCATCACCCAGTTCGAGGCCAGTGAAGCCGCCGAGACGATCACCCTCGCTTCACTGCGAAAGCTGGCCATGGGTATGGAATGTGAGCTGGTTTACGCGCTCGTGCCGAAGACCAGTCTGGAGCTGGTGATGCAGGAGCAGGCCCGACGACGCGCGCAGTCGCTGGTGACCTCGGTCTCGACCTCTATGGCGCTGGAGGATCAGAGCATCTCCAAGCCAGAGCAGGAGCGCCGCATCGAGAAGATCAGCCGGGACCTCCTGGCCAACCCGAGCACCGGCTTCTGGGGTGAGGAATGAGGTTCGACTACCCGGAGGGTGCGACGCCGATCGACGAGAACGAGGCCGCCGGTCTGATCCCCGGCCATATCACCACCCAGCCTGAGTTGAACGAGTGGGAGAACCAGAACATCCTGCACGCCGAACAATGGGGTTTCTCCCGCCGGCGGCGCGACATTCTCTCCCTCGGATTCGTCCAGGAACTGCATCGGCGGATGTTCGATGAGACCTGGCAGTGGGCGGGACAGTTCCGGAGAAGCGACAAGAACATCGGCGTCGCCTGGGAACAGATCTCCGTCGAGGTCCGTAAGCTGTTGGATGATGTCCGCTTCTGGCTCGAAGCCTCGACCTACAGCATCCAGGAGTCCGCGGTTCGACTGCACCATCGGCTGGTCTGGATCCACCCCTTCGTTAACGGTAACGGCCGGCATGCCCGACTCTACGCCGACCTCGTGTTGTACAATCATGGACTCCCGCGCATCGACTGGGGGGGAGGATCAGGCCCCGAGGGACCGGCCCGGAAGCAGTACATCGAGGCCATGAGAGCGGCCGACCGGGGCGACTACGGTCCCTTGCTGTCTTATGCCGGAGTCCAGTGACTCTTACCTGAGTCGGCCCGATCACCGTACGCTCAGGGTCCGGTGATGTACCCCAGCCCCGAGCTCAGATTGGCGCTGATGTGGATCCGGTCTCCGGGACCGACCACCAGCAAGGTGGTCCAGCCCGAGTCGTCGGAGGGGCCGGTCGGGTCGTCCCCACCACTGCAGGAGACCACGAGGAACAGCCCCAGAACCGCCGGACGCGATCGGTCCGTCAGGGCCCGGTTGACAGCGGGCCAGATAGTCCTTACTCTTATGTAAGGATATTGTATATGTGTAAGGATTCGTTGTCACGGAAAGGCATCTCATGGCCTCTTCGACCATCACGAGCAAGGGACAGACCACAATCCCCAAGTCGATCCGGGACCGTCTGGGCCTCAAGGCGGGGGACCGCATCGAGTTCCTGATCGAGGACGGGGACCGGGTGGTGATGATACCGGCGACCCTCTCTCTGGCGGATCTGGCCGGCTGTCTGCCGGCACCGAAGCGGCCGGTCACACTCGAAGAGATGGACCGGGCCATCCGTGGTCGAGGCAGCCGCTCATGATCGGCCTGGATACCAACATCCTGGTGCGCTACCTGGTCAGAGACGATCCGGAGCAGGCACGCACCGCCCGGCGATTCATGGAGAGCCGATGTACAGAGGAGACCCCCGGTTGGATCGACAGGATCGTGCTCTGTGAACTGGTCTGGGTTCTGGAGGGCGCGTACGGCTACGACCGGGGGGCGATCGCCGAGGTACTCGAACACCTGCTCCGGACGGCCGAGCTGGAGTTCGATGCGGTCGAACGAGTCTGGCAGGCACTGCGCGCCTACCGGGACCGGGGCATGGACTTCGCGGACGCCTTGATCGTCTTCAGCAATCTCGATGCCGGATGCGAGGAGACCGTCACCTTCGACCAGCGGATGAGCCGGCTCGCCGGAACCCGTCTCCTGGAACCCTGACTCCAGTCAGAACAAGGCCCCGCCCGAACTCACTTGGCGATATCGAACTGCCTGCCGTTATCCGAAGAATCACCCTTACCCCAGGTCCCATTCAACATTTCTGGTTCGGTTCTCGCTCCCGATTCACGTCATCGACCGCTTTATTGAGAAGCAGGCACATTCCATGAATCCGGTGCCGTGACGGCCCCATCCGGGCCGTATCGGTCACCGCTGCGATGTCCAGGAGCTGCTTGATGATTGCATTCGGACCGGTTCCATCCCGCCGGCTCGGCCGGAGCCTCGGGATCAACAACATCCCCCCGAAGGTCTGCCCATACTCCTGCGTCTACTGCCAGTTGGGCCGGACGATCCGGGAGAGTACGGAACGGCAATCCTTCTATGACCTTGACGCCGTGGTGGCAGAGGTCGGTGAGAAGGTCGCCGACAGTCACAAAGCCGGAGAGCCGATCGACTACCTCTCGTTCGTTCCCGATGGCGAGCCGACCCTGGATGCGAACCTTGGCCGGACGATCCGGGCACTGCGGCCGCTGGGTATCCCCATCGCCGTGATCAGCAACGCCTCCCTGATCGACCGGGAGGATGTGCAGGCTGACCTGGCCGAGGCCGACTGGGTGTCGCTGAAGGTCGATGCGGTGAGCGAGGAACTGTGGCGGAAGATCGACCGGCCGCACGGTCATCTCCGCCTCCTGCCCATCCTGGAAGGGATGCGCACCTTCGCCGCCGGCTTCACCGGCGAGCTGATGACTGAGACGATGCTGCTGGCCGATCTCAACGACACGGAGACCGAACTCCACGCCATGGCCGATCTGGTGGGCAAACTCGATCCGGCCGTGGCCTACCTGTCCGTCCCGACCCGGCCACCGGCCGAGGATTGGGTCCGGCCCGCCGGAGAAGCGGCGATCGCCCGGGCCTTCGAGATCTTCAGCGCCGTCCACGAGCAGGTGGAACTGCTGGTGGGTTACGAAGGCGATGCCTTCGCTACCACCGGCGACCCGGAGGAGGACCTGCTGAGCATCACCGCCGTGCACCCCATGCGGGAGGCGGCGGTCCGGCGGCTGATCGAACGGGCCGGCGCTGACTGGGAACTGGTGATGGGACTGGTCCGGCAGGGACGACTCGTCGAGGTCCACTACGGCGACCACCGCTACTTCCTGCGCCCCATCAAGGAGCCGACGGAGCCATGCCCAGGAGAAGCAGCGAAATAGAACGCCTGGACCGTCATGCCCAAGGGAGTGAAGGGACATCGGGCTGATTGTGTCGTAGATCACCCGCACCGGGATGCGACGGCGGTGCAGAGCGAGGGAAGAAGAGCATGGAGACCCTGAAACTGACGGACGAGTGGCTCGTCGACCTGCTGCCGGACGGTTGGCCGATCTGCACATCCACCCTGCTCACCGGACCGGGGGGATCGGGTAAGCCGCTCATCGGAAATGTGGTTGCCGCTACGTGGCTCCGGGAGGGGGGCAGCGTGGTATTTATGCCGCTCCAATATCCCGACCCCGAGTTCATCACCTCGGGGCTGAAGAAGATGACGGGGGTCGACGTAGCCGACCACGCCGGCCGGGTCGCGTACCTCGAGCTCGATGTCACGCTCAAAGGGTTCGCAGAGCCCGTCGACAACCGGATCCGTGCGAACCTGTTGCTCCCCGAGGTCTGGGAGACGAGCATAGAGCGGGCCTGCGGTCTTGTCTCAGACACCGGGCCAGGGGTCCTCGTCATGGGGTCCGCCCTGAACCTGCTGCTCTTCTCTCCCACCTACGGCCACGCCATCCTGGACCGGATGCGGCAGACGATCCAGGACGACAAGCGCCGCACCTACCTGTTCTCAGTCAGCAGTTCGGCCAAGGCGGACATGATCGAGCACTTGGAAGAAGCGGCCGACAACCTCATCGTCTCGCACAGTACCCAGCAGCCGTTCCGCCTCCACCTGCACATCGAGCGTATGCAGGGTGTGACTTTCCATAAGACCGAGGTCATGATGCCCGTCGATGCGGAAACACTGGAAGAGATCAGGACGATCGCCGACTATAGTCGCAAGCGGGTCATACCCCTGGTTTCGTCGATATGACCGCCAAACGGTCGAGATACCCCCGCTTTCCGCTGTCCGGGCGGCGGTGCCGGCGTCCCGGCCCGACCACCGAGGCCAACGCATGAGAGTCAGCACCGTGAGCGAGATTCGTCGGCTCGATGGCCGCGCCACGAAGGACTTCGGAGTGCCCGACCACATCCTGATGGAGAACGCGGGGGAAGCGGTCTACTACGAGATCCTCCAGAGTCTGGGCGTCAACGGGCTGCGCTTCACCGTGATCGGGGGACCGGGGAACAACGGCGGCGACAGCTTCGTGGTGGCGCGCAAGCTGCACTCGAGCGGTGCGCACGTGCGGGTGCTTATCTTAGCCGATGTGGACCGTTTCTCCGGACCGGCCCGTATGAACTACGAGATGATCCTGCTCAGCGGAGTCCGGATCCTGGTCGATCCCCCTTCTGAACAGATCGCTGAATCGCTGGCCTGGTGTGATGTGGTCGTAGACGGCCTGCTCGGCACAGGGCTCACCCGCGAAGTCGACGGGCGGTTCCGCCAGGTCATCGAGCTGGTGAATAGCGCGGGCAAACAGGTCGTCGCCGTCGACATCCCGTCCGGGGTAGACGGCGACACCGGGCAGGTGCGAGGCGTGGCGATCCAGGCCGACACCACGGTCACCTTCGGACTGCCGAAGAGGGGTAATCTGATGTCTCCGGGAGCGGCACTCGGCGGCCAGCTCGTGGTGACCCACATCTCCTTCCCACCCAAGCTCGTGGATGATGACGATATCCTTGTCGCCATCAACGAACCCTCCCGACTGCCGGCGCGCCGCATCGATCACCGCGACAACACCTGCGGCGAGGTTCTGTTTATCGTCGGTTCCAGGGACTCTTTCGGGGCTCCCGGATTCGCCGTCCTGGCCATGCTCCGGACCGGAATATGCTACGCCCGGCTGGCCGTGCCGGAATCCATCACGTCCGTATTGGCCGATCTGGACAGTGAGATCGTGTTTGCGCCGCAGGAGGAGACCGATTCGGGAAGCCTGTCGCCGGCCGCCCTGGACGGACTGCTGGGAGTGGGTCAGAACGCCGACTTCGTGGTTCTCGGCCCAGGGCTCTCGCCGGTCGAGGAGACGCAGGAACTCGTGCGTCAACTCGCTACCCGGCTCGAGAAGCCGCTCCTGATCGACGGCGACGGGACCACCGCGGTCGTGGAAGCACCCGAGGTGCTGCGCCGGCGGTCCGACCCGACGGTGCTCATGGTGCATCCCTACGAGTTGTCGCGCCTCAGCGGGCGGTCTCTGTCCGACCTGGAGGACGACCCGATCCCCGCACTCCAGGATGCCGCCCAAGATCTGGAGATCATCCTGGTCCTCAAGGGCGACCGCACCCTGATCGGATTCCCGGACCGACGGGTGGATATCGACCTGAGAGGCGACGCCGGTCGCTCATCCGCCGGCTCCAGCAATGTCCTGGACGGGACCATCGCCGCCATGCACACGCTCAGATTGCCGTTCGAGGAAGCGGTGCGGACCGGGGTCTTCCTGCACGGGTTCGCCGGTGATTCGGCTGCCCGTGACCAGGGAACGGGAAAGGTCGACACCCGGAGACTTCTGGAGCAGATACCGGTCGCCGCGAAGGCACTGCGGGATCACTATACCGACATCACGGACGACTACCATGGAACTATCAAGGTGATCTGATGAAAGCCTGGGTCCTCACGCAAACAGCGCCTATCGAGGAACGCCCGCTGGCGCTGATCGAGCTGCCGATGTCGGAGCCGGGACCGCAAGAGGTCCGGGTGCGCGTCCAGGTGTGCGGGATCTGCCGCACCGACCTGCACATCGCCGAAGGGGACCTGCCGGCCGGCAAGGAGCGGCTCGTCCTCGGTCACGAGATCGTCGGTGTGGTCGATGAGGTGGGGGAAGGAGTGACCCGGGTCCGGGCCGGTGAGAAGGTCGGGGTGACCTGGCTGGGACGCACCTGCGGCGTCTGCAAGCACTGCCTGGCTGGTCGGGAGAACTACTGCTCCGGCTTCCTGGCGACGGGACGCGACCTGGACGGGGGCTTCGCCGAGTACACGCTTGCCCACGAAGAGGCCGTCTTCTCGCTGGAAGGGATCCCCCAGTCGGACGAATCCCTGGCCCCCCTGCTCTGTGCGGGGGTGGCCGGTCACTGTGCCTTCCGGATGCTGACCATGGAGGCCGGCGAACGGCTCGGTCTCTACGGGTACGGTCCCACCGCCTTCTACGTCCAGCGCGTCGCCGACCATCTCGGGCTCTCCGTCTGCGTGAGCAGCCGCTCGGCCCGCAACCGGCAGCGGGCGCAGCAGAACGGCGCGGCGTGGGTGGGGAACGCCACCGAGGAACCGCCGCCCCCGCTCGATGCCGCGATCGTCTTCCCGGCCGCCGGAGAGCTCGTGGAACTCGCATCCCGACAGGTGAAACCGGGCGGCGTGATTGTACTCGCCCCGGTAGCCATGTCGTTGATCCGGATCGAGGACTATTCCACCGACCTCTGGGGGCGCGATATCCGCACCTTGTACAATGTCAACCGACGGGACGCCGAGGAGCTCCTGCAGTTCGCCCGCGAGATCGACCTCAGCCTCGGAACCGAGGTGTTCCCATTCGAAGCCTGCCAGGAGGGGATGATCCGTGTACGGCGTGGTGAGATCAGCGAAGCCAACGCCGCCGTACGCATCTGAGCATGCACGTACCGAACGCACCTGCACTCCCGATACTAGAACCCCCAGCGTGCGATAACAGGCCGGTTCCCGGATCTACGCTTCCCACTGGCGATAACCGGCCCCAACACCGGCACCCGTTCCCGCTCCCGCTCCTGGTCGCCTGCTTGGGGAGGACGGCTGCTACTACGTCGCCTGAACGAAAGAGTCGACAACCCGATGGGATCGACTGTTCCGTGATCGCCAGAGCGTTCGAGCAACTGTTTCGGATCGCCGAGCCGGAATTCCAGACGGTCGGGCAGGCAAGGTAATTATTGTTCACAATTGACTATTATAATTGTCTTATGGTAATTATTGTTTCATCACATCATGTCACCGGCCGAAGGTGATCCCCAAGCCGGAACCTCCTCTGGCAGGAGAAACCCCATGCGGCCTCCTACCATCCCGCCCAGCGTGTTCCACCATCCCCTCGAGCTCATCCTGGGGACACCGGCTGCAGTCAGGATCTTGCGTGAGCTCAGCCTCCATGGCGGAGAGATCCCCACGACCGCCCTGGCGGAACGGATTCGACTCTCTCGGCAAGGTACGATCGGGGCGATTAAACGGCTCCTGGAGACCGGTGTCATCGAGCAGGTTGGGGCGGGACATGCCGTCTCTTATCGAATCGACCGACGGCACCCGCTGTCGAAACCTCTCACCGGACTCTTCAAGGCCGAAGTGGCGAGAGTAGATAGGATCTTTCACCTCATCCGGGAATTCGCAGCTGACTGCGAGAAGGGATTGGTCTCGATCTGGCTCTATGGGAGTGTCGCCCGCCATGAGGACCGATCGGACAGCGATCTGGATCTGATGGTGGTCATGGAGGAAGAGACCGGGTTGACGGCCGCTTCAGCGTTGCGTGAGAAGCTCCGTCAGCTTCGGGATCGGGCCTTGAATCCCTCCGTCACGGCATTGACCGTTAATGACATCCACAGGATGGCTGCGACCCGCAGAAGCGACTGGGATGAGGTCGCGGAAGACGCTGTGGTCCTATATGGGGCCTCACCCCGGGAGCTGGCCGATGGTTAGGGGAGGAACATGGAAGTCCGTGGATAGATCCACGTGGTCGGGACGGGCCCGGAACGCCGGGGATTACCTGCGGGCGGCCGAGGATCAGCTCGATCTGGCCGAAGAGGGCACGAACGGCAATCCCATCATGTCGCTGACCATTCAATCCGCAATCGCTTACGGGGACGCTCTCTCGATCAAATTCGGTGGGATCCAGAACACCCGGGATCATGCCGCTATCGTGAAAGCCGTCCGGCAGGCCATGGGAAACCGGGCGGATCCCGGCCAGTTGAACCGCCTGGGGCAGATCGTGGGCCGTAAGAGCGACGTCCAGTATGACTTCCGGGTCTCTACAATCGATGAAGCCCGGAGCCTGATCGAGCAGTTGAGACGCTTCTCGGACTGGGCGGAAACCGAACTCGCCCGACCATGACCCGACGCGCTTTTGTGAGCATCGAGGGTCCGCCCGGTGCCGGTAAGACCACCCTGATCGAACAGGAGGAGGAGTCCCGGGAGATCTATCGAGGCGACGACACCCCATCGACTCAAGTACCGATTCAAGAATATCCTGTGTCGGAGTCATCAGCAGACAAAGCGAGGGCCCGGCCGGGGGAGCGTTGACACGTCGGCTAGGGCTGATCAGTGAGCAGCAGCGCGACATCGCGGCCGCCGGCACCGCCTGAGGTCGGAGCACCTATGATGAGAAGACCTCCCCCGGGACGGACGGCCACATCGTTGATTCTGTCGATTCCCTCGTAGATCCGGGACCAGAGCGTCTCCCCCTGTTCGTCGATCTTCCGTACCCCGTTCGGCCCGACCAGCAGGTAGCCGTCTCCATGGGGTTCGATCTGCAGGGGGACGATCGGCGTCGGATACCGGCGCCACCACTGCTCGATACCCTCGGCGTCGCACTTCAAACAGTAGGCCCCTCGACAGTCGTCGGAATCGGAGAAGCCGCCGACCAGGAAACCGCCGTCTCTTGTCGGAAAGAGACTGTAGCCCTCCTCGGCCCCGGCCCGGCCGAACTCCCGGTGCCAGCGTTCTATTCCCTGGGGGTCGGTCCGGACCAGGATGCCCTGCCAGACGCTGTAGTCGTCCTCGCCCGACCAGCGGCCTTCCCCGTAGAGGGCGAATCCGCCGTCGGGCAGAACGCTCACGGAGTTGGCGCCGTTCAGCCCGTCACCCCCGTAGGTCTGTTGCCAGAGGACTTCCCCGGAGGCATCTGTCCGGAGCAGGAGGAAATCGGTCGATCCGCCGGCCGGCGTGGACCAGCCGGAGAGGACATACCCGTCCTCACCCACCCGCTGGACATACCCCCGTCCCTGCTTGCCGGGCAATTCGTAGGTACGGTACCAGAGGACCTCTTCCCGCTCGTCGACCCGGATGAAGACCAGATCGCCACTCCCCGCTGCCGAGGTCCCGGTCTGACCGGCGATCAGGAGCCCGCCGTGGCCGTCGGAGACAGCATTCCAGGCCCTGTCCTCGGTGGCGGTGCCGAAGGTGTGGTCCCACTCCCGGGTGAGGTCGGCCCGGGTCTTGATGACCCAGATATCGATCGCTCCCGCACCGTAGGAGGTGGTGTTGGCCACAATGAACCAGCCGCCGTCCCCGGCCGGCACCACCGCGACGCCGTCATCATTGCCCGGGCCGCCGAAGAGGATCGGACCGGCCGACTGCCCGGAGGCCGGCACAGCAACCGCCAGCAGGACCGTCAGCAGGCAGGCCGGGAGACCGGATGCGGGTCGTGAAGACCGTCGTGTCACCACACAGCGCTCCTGTATCTGAGGGATCACGGGAGGACACCGGGACATCTCGACACCCTCGTCTTCCCGTGAACGAATACTGACTGGTACGGAGGAGGACGCGTTCGAGTTCTACCTCGGAAGTCAGGCTGACGTTAATGCGTCCCGTCATCCATCCCCGCCGGCGATGAACAGCCTTGCTTCCGAGTCGTACTTCCTCATGAACGACCGGCCAGGCCCATCCCGGGGAGGTGCTCTACATCATCGACCGCCTGCGGCCCCTGCCGGAGGGGCTGGTCTATCCTTAGGACGGCGATCCCCGGTCGACGAGCTGCGACAGGAAGCGGGTGAAGGGGATGATGTCCCCTCTCACACTGGCATCTTCCAGGGCGGTCATATAGGCATCCCGTTCCTGCACCGGGATGATCGTCCACGGATATCCTCCGGCAGCCAGCATGACGTTCATCAGGAACCGACCTAGGCGGCCGTTCCCGTCGCTATACGGGTGGATGAAGACGAACAGGAAATGCCCGAGAACGACCCGGACGGAAGGCTCGGATTCCGACCTCAGCAGATCGAAGAACACCGGCATCGCCTCGCGGACGGACCCGCTGTCAGGAGGGACATGCATCGACCCTCGGATGTAGACCTGTCCACTGCGGTAACCCGCCAGATCGGCGGCCCGCACGATCCCCGTCGTCACACTCGGAGCGAACAGTTCCCGGTACCAGGTACCGTGGTCTTCGTCGGCCACGTTCCCGGGATCCTCTCCCTGCAGCACCCGGCGCAGGCTCTTCTGTACCTCCTGGAACGCCTGCCAGTAACCGCGCGCCGCGAGGGCATCACGATGCTCGCGGTCCTTTGTGATCGCATCGGGGTTCCATAAACCACTCCTCACCTGCTCGATCAGGTCCGAATCGACCCGGTAGCCTTCGATCGACAGCGAGTGATAGGCATCCGCCACGTAGGTCTCCTGTACCTGACCAAGGTAAGCATCCACATCCTGTACCGGACCGGGAGCGACCGGGAAGCGGTCGGGGATATCCTCCCGCATCTGTTGCCACATGATCCGGAGACGGCCCGCGACCGGAGAAGCCTCGTGCTGAGGCAGGAGGAGATCGACGCGTTGTTCGAACGGGTCCTTCTCGCGCACGGAATAGCCCGCGCTGCGCATGCTTGCCACGATGTCGTCCGCGATCCGGTCGCTCCCGATGTTCCGGAACGCACCGGCCAGCCGTCCGGCGATCGTGCTGTTCCCCCCTTCCAGAAGACGCTCCAACAGAGGGGAAGCATCACGGATCGTCATCAATACTGCCCGGACGTCCGTCGAGGCATGCTCGAACACCCCCGGAGAACTGGCGATGAGCGCTGCGGGAAGGGAATAGAGCCGCAGGCCGTCCCGCTCGATCACATCCGCCTCCTCCGGCAGCTCCGCCGTAGACAACGCAGAAATCACCTCGACGGTGCGGGCACGGCGGCTGGCCGCCTGGTTCTGCAAATAGGCGAGGATGCCGAGCACGGCGGCCAGAACAACCGACGCCGCCGTCAAA
>CAYUVJ010000009.1:15963-16423 GCA_964447955.1 uncultured Gemmatimonadota bacterium | reverse complement strand
TGGTGGGGGTGAGCGAGGACCTGCTGGGGACCATCCGGACCATCGTGCGGGTGGCCCCGGTCGACGTGCCGGTCCTGATCCGGGGCCCCTCGGGGACCGGCAAGGAACTGGTCGCCCAGGGCATCCACCGGGCCAGTCCCCGGGCCGACCACCCCTTCGTGGCGGTCAACACCCCGGGGCTCTCGCAGACGCTCATCGAGTCGGAGCTCTTCGGCCACGAACGGGGGGCCTTTACCGGGGCCACCCAGCGAAAGGCGGGGGTGTTCGAGGCGGCCGGTGAGGGGACCATCTTCCTGGACGAGATCGGTGACCTCTCCCGCGAACTGCAGGCCAAGCTGCTCCGGGTGCTGGAGCAGAACGAGTTCGTGCGGGTGGGGGGGACCGAGCCGATCCGGGTCCGGGCCCGCATCCTGGCCGCCACCAACGTCGACCTGGAACGGGCGGTGGCCGGCCAGCGCTT
>CAYUVJ010000009.1:0-15953 GCA_964447955.1 uncultured Gemmatimonadota bacterium | reverse complement strand
AGGACCTCTACTACCGGCTCAAGGTGGTGAGCATCGACCTCTCCCCCTTGCGGGAGCGACCCGAGGACATCCTGCCCCTGCTGCGTCACTACGTGACCCGGGTGTGCGAGTCCCAGCAGACCACCTTCAAGGGCTTCACCGAAGAAGCCGTCGCCTTCCTGCAGGACTACCCCTGGCCGGGCAACGTCCGCGAACTCCGTAACCTGATCGAACAGGTCGTGCTGCTGCACACCGACCGGCGGATCGACGCCGAACGGGTGCGTCGCATCCTGGAAGAACGCTCGCACGGCTCCCTGCTTCCGGCCACCACCGGGCGGACCCCTGAACAAGCCGAACGGGAGATGATCTTCCAGGGCATCCAGGCCCTGCGGCACGAGGTCGGGGAACTGCGGTCCGAACTTCAGGGATTGACCCTCAGCTCCGAGGCCGGTGGTTGGAGCGCGGGAGCGATCGACGAGCCGCGCCGGGGGCTGGAAGGGAGTGTGAGCATCCCGCTGGGCACGCCGCTCGAGGAGGTGGAACTGCGTCTCATCGAGGAGACCCTGGCCCGTCTCGGCGGCGACAAGAGGGAGACGGCCGAGGTGCTGGGGATCGGGCTGCGGACCCTCTACCGCCGGCTCGACCGGATCGCCGAACGGCGAAGAGGCGGGGAACCCGAAACGGGGTCGGAGAGTCCGAAGATACGTTGAGCGATCTTGACACGGCACGACGCATTCGAACGACGCCGGAACCGGCCGTGATGGTTCCGGACCTTGAACCGAGGTGATGATGTGATGAAGGGCAGCACATTACGAAGGGTCTCCGCGCTCTCGGGGATCCTGGGTGCCGGTATCATGGTCGGGCTGGTCCTGGCCGGTTCGTGGAACGTCACCCCGACGGTGGATGCGCGGGACGCCGTGCGGGCCTCGGCCGTGGTCGAGGAGACCGCCCCGCCGGGGGCCACGACGCCGACCGTACGCGAACGGACCGTCCCCGAGGTCCTCACCCGTCCCGCCCCGACGGTCGCGGGGCCGGCTCAGGGTCAGACCCTCCCCTCGCTGCGCGAGGCGGCCACGCTGGTCCGCCCGGCGGTGGTCTCCATCAATGTGGAACGTTACGAGGAACCCGCCTCCAACCGGATGCGCATGAACATCCCCGAGGAGTTCCGGGACATGTTCCGCATGCCGGAGGAACAGCAGGGACCCCAGCGTTCGCTCGGTCAGGGATCGGGCTTCTTCTTCACCTCCGACGGCTACCTCATGACCAACAACCACGTGGTCGAAGGGGCCTCGAAGGTCACCGTGGTACTCCCCGACAAACGGCAGTTCGACGCCACCGTGGTCGGGGCGGACGATATCACCGACGTGGCCGTGATCAAGATCGACGTCCGGGGTGAGTCCTTCCCCGCGGTCACCCTGGGCAGCAGCGGGGAACTGGAGATCGGGGACTGGGTGCTGGCCATCGGCAACCCGCTGGAGTTCGACTTCACCGTCACCGCCGGGATCGTGAGCGCCCGCGGCCGCGGCAACCTGAACCTGGGGCCGGTCGAGGGGGGCGTCCGGCAGATGATCCAGGACTTCATCCAGACCGACGCGGTCATCAACCGGGGCAACTCGGGAGGACCGCTGGTGGACGTGCACGGCCATGTGGTCGGCATCAACAGCGCCATCGCCAGCCAGACCGGGTTCTACGAGGGCTACGGGTTCGCCATCCCCATCGACCTGGCCAAGTCGGTGGCCGACGACCTGATCCGTTACGGTGAGGTCAAGCGCTCGTGGCTGGGGATCACCTTCTACGAGGTGGACGCCCTGACCGCCCGGGCCCGCAGTCTGCCCGGCGGCCGTCCCTACGGCGCCTATGTCCAGACGGTCACCCCCGGCGGTCCGGCCGACCAGGCCGGCCTGCGGATCGACGACCTCATCCTGGAGATCGACGGCCAGCCGATTGAGAACTCGGGCCAGCTGCAGACCCTGGTCTCCACCCGCGAGCCGGGGAGCCGGCTGCCGATGAAGGTCTATCGCGGCGGCACCAGCCGCCGGGCCGGGGATCTGCTCGACATCACCGTCCGGCTCGAGGAGCGGCCCAGTGACACCACGACCGCCCGCGCGGAGCAGACCGCCGAGTCGGCCGACCGGCTGGGGCTCGAGGTGCGCGAACTGACCCGGCAGGAGCGCCGGGACCTCGACTTCGACGGCCGGGGGGTGGTGATCGAGCGGGTGGAGCGCTACGGTCCGGCCTTCGACGCCAACGTCCAGTCGGGCATGGTCGTTACCGCCATCGACGGCCAGGAGGTGACGGACGTGCGCAGCTACGAACGCGTGGTGAAGGACCTGCGCTCGGGCAGTGTGGTCATGGTCCGGGTCTACGCCTTCAACCTCAACGCCGAGGCCTCCGCCCGCTATACCTCGGTCCCGGTGGAGGTGCGCTGATCGGCAGGCGGCCGGATCCTGCTGAACGAACGAGCCGGGAGCCCGTCCTCATCGAGAGCGCCCGGAGCGTCCCGCGCGGAGGAAACGGACTGGCCGCGGTCCGCCTCCGCGCTCTATATTCCGGTGCTTCAGGAGCCGGCCGGTCCGCCGACCGGTGCCTGCAACCGATCGGAGCCAGAGGAGTCGCAAGGAGTCCGCATATGCGCCGTCTACGTTCCCAGTCCGGTGTGACCTACCTGGAGATCCTTATCCTGGTGGTGGCGGCCGGCATCATCAGCTCGCTCTTCGTCCCCCGCTGGACCGAGGAGGTCAAGGAGCAGCGATACGAATCCGCCTATGCGGTGGCCGAACAGCTCGCCACCACTTTGGAGGGCTACTACGCCTCCCATGGGAACTTCACCAACGAGCCCGATTCGCTGACCGCCATACTGCCTTCGACCGACCTGCTGATCAATCCGCTGACCGGTGAGGAGTGGAACATCGAGATCATGAACGCCGGGCAGGAGTTCATGATCACCGGCGAGGGCCGGCAGCGTATCGAACTGCAGACCGAGGACCGGTGGCCGGAGTTCAAGCAGGCCTGGGAGGCCTGGGTCGCGTACCAGGAGCAGCTTCGCCAGGAGGCCGCTCGCTCCCGTCGCGGACGCTGAGCCGGAGCGGCATGCCGACGTACGACTACGAGTGCCGCGTCTGCGGCCACCGTTTCGAAGAGTTCCAGTCGATCACCGCCCCTCCCCTGAAGGAATGCCCTTCCTGCGGGGGTGAGGTGCGCCGGCTGATCGGATCGGGGGCCGGCATCCTGTTCAAGGGATCCGGGTTCTATCAGACCGATTACCGCAGCGAGTCCTACCGCAAGGCCGCCAAGGCCGAGAAGGAGGGCTCCTCAGCCGGGGACACCTCGACCGGCGGGAAGAAGAGCGGACCGGAGGGCGGGTCGACAGGTTCGAAGGGTGGTGACAAGTGAGGCTGGAAGCGAGGACGCACATGCGGAACCCCATCACCATCATGTCCCTGACGGCCGCCCTGTTGCTGTCCGCCTGCGGCGGTGGCGGCGGTGACTGGGACCAGCGGCTGGGCGAGATCCTCGGCAACGAGACCGACACCCCCGAGCAGCGGATCACGAGCCTGGAAGCCTATCTGGACGATGAGCCGCCGGTCGAACTGGCCAGCGAGGCCCGCTTCACGGTCGGCTGGATCTACGCCGAGACGCTGCAGCAGTACCCCGAGGCGCGGCGCTGGTTCCAGGACCTGCTGGCCGAGGATCCTTCCGGCCCCTGGTCGGACGAAGCGGCCTGGATGCTGGAGAACATGGAGAAGGCGGACTCCGAACTGCTCCCCGGACTGGAAGAGCGGCTCATCCCGCCCGGGACCGAATCCCCGCGCGTCGATCCGCCGCCTTCAGAGAGCCCGTGACGGCGAAGGCCCCCGGTCGGTAGACCAGGGGCCCTCGTGAGGACTTCCGGGGACGGCTTTTAAGAAAGGCGACGTCTGGACCTTTCATCACTAAGGGCTTTTACAGGCGCCGGTCCCGTCGAACCATCGCTGCCGAGAAGTCCGGAACAGCCTCAGCCGTCCGTCGTCTACGGGTCACGGCGATGCGTTCAGGGCCCGAGGCCGACCCTCATAGGGAACAACTGTAAACGGCCTTTCTTTGAAGGCCGTCCCCAGGACTTGTGATAGTGGATCCTCGGGGACCCGGCAGCAAGGGAAAAGGACGGGAAGGGGACAGGACGAACCAGGTGGATCGAGACCGACCGACAGAGAGGACCGGTGGCTGGCTTACAGCCCGGGTCTCTCTCACCGTGCAGGCCGCCGCCCTGCTGCTGTTGGTGGCCGGCGGCTGTGAGATCAACGTCAACAATCCGGCCGGATTCGATTTCACCGGTCGCGGCCCCGCCACCGTGCTGACCGACACCGTCAGCGCGACCGGCGCGGACACCTCGTGGGCGGTCGATTCCCCCCTGCACACCGGCAACCGACTCTTCGTCGGCCGCCATCTGGACTTCGAGGCCGTGGCCCTCCTGCGCTTCCTCGACCTGCCGGCCGACGCCGTCATCGATGAGGCCCGACTGACCTTCTACCGGGCGGCGGCCAACGCCGCCGGTGAGGACCCGTCGGGACTGACCCTCTCCCTGCTGCCGGTGACCGTAGACTGGGACACCACCTGGACCGGGGATCGTCTGGGTGAGCTGACCTTCGATCCTCTCATCGACAGCATCTCGATCCCCTATACGGTCACGGTCGACACCTTCGGTTTCGACCTTCCGGCGGTGCTGGTCCAGGCGTGGTCGGACGACCCGACCGCCGTCGGGACCCGGCGGGGGGTGGCGGTGACCGCTCCGAGCGATGCGCCCTGGCTGGTCCAGCTCGATGCCGGGGACGACCACTTCATCTACTCCCAGCGGCGGCCGCGTCTGCGGATCCGCTGGCACCCGGCTGCGGGGGGGAGCAGTCGCATCGCGATCGTCTACCCGGAGGTCGACCTCTCCCTGGTCGAGCTGACCGGCTCGCCGGCGGCGGGTGAACTCTGGGTGGCCCGGGGCGTGCCCTGGCGGACCCTGGTGACCTTCGACCTCTCGGTCCTCCCCGACGGAGCCACGGTCAACCGGGCGGTGCTGCGCCTGCCGCTGCTCGCGAGCGACCAGATCGGCCTGCCCGTCGTGCTCGCCGCCGGCCTGCCCAGCGGTCCGGACCCCTGGAACTACTCCTCGAAGGACCTGCTCGAGACCAATACCGTGAGTTCGGGCATCGCCGTGATCGAAGGGGACAGCACGGTGGCCATCCTGGTCACCCGGGCGGTGGCCGCTTATCTGCGGGGTACCCGCTCCCAGACCGGTCTGCTGGTGCTGGCGGTGGGCGAATCGGACGGGATCACCCGACTGCGGTTGGGGGATACGACCGTGGCTGCCGAAGAGCGGGCCCGGCTCGAGGTCGTCTATGCCGTGCCGCCGGGAGGTGCGCAGTGAGTCCCCGGACCCGGTCGACCGCCCTGACCGCGGTCGTGGTGCTGGCGGTGCTGCTGGCCGGCCGGCCGGCTGCCGCCCAGACCGCTTTCGGGGTGCGCTGGTACGGTGAGGTCCGCTCTCCGGCCCCCCCCCGCACGCTGGCCCTGGGTGGGATCTCCGCGGTGCTCCCCTGGGGGGATGAGAGCGCTTCCCCCGGGACCGAGAACCCGGCCCTGGCTGCTTTCGGCGACCAGGTCGTCTTCGGGTTCACGTGGGAACTGGGCCGCTTGAGCGGCGACTATCCCGACGGGACCGGCACCCTCTGGCAGACGGGGCCGCGGCACATGGGGCTGACCGCTTCCCTCGGCCGGGGTCTGGCCCTCCAGGTGGGGCTGCTCGGTCTGACCACCAGTGATTTCGAGATCCATACCGACAACGTCGTCCTGGACGACATCCCGGTCCAGCTCGACTACTTGGGTACCGGCGGATTGAACGCCGCGGCCTTCGGGGTGGCCTGGCGCAGTCCGCAGGGACGGCTGGCCGCCGGGGCCGCCCTCGACATGGTCTTCGGTTCGGTCAAGCAGGAGTGGCGGGTCGACTTCGAGCCTTCCGGCTACCTCGACACCGCCGACCGGCTGCAGCGCCAGCACCGGGGGGAACGGGTCCGGCTGGGTCTGCAGGCGGTGCCGCTGGCGCCCCTGCGGGTGGGTGCCTCCGTGACCCTGCCGACCACCCTTGACGTAGACCTGGTCTACGATTCGGACGGGGTGGGAGCCGACACCCTGAGCAGCGGATTGGAACTGGGTAGCGCGCTGAACCTGAGCGCGGGCTATGCCCTCAACGACCTCTGGTCGGCCTACTTCGACTGGCGGAGCGAGTCGTGGGACACGGCCCGCTGGACCGACCCGCCGACGAGTCCGGCGGGGATCGGGACCGCTTCCGGGGGACTGGACGTGCTGCGTCCCGAGTGGGGGGTGGGGATCGGAGTGGAGCGGCGGGCTCGCCCTCTCGACGAGCAGGCCACCCTGCTCGACGCCCTTCCGCTGCGGCTGGGGGTGCGGTTCGGGGGGCTCTACGCCCCCGACCTGAACGGCGGCGAGGTGGGGACCTGGAGCGTCAACCTGGGGACCGGTTTCTTCTGGGGCCGTCGCCGTCTGGCCTGGAGCGACCTGGCCCTGCAGTACGGCCGCCGCACCGGCGCCGATGGCTGGTCGGAGAGCTTCTGGCGCATCCAGATAGGACTCACCGGCGGAGAGAAATGGTTCCAGCCGACCCAGCGGTGAAAAGCGGCCGCGGCGGTGGAACAGAGGATGCTCACGGCAGGCAGAGCGGTCCCGGCGGGGGCCGCGACCAAGGAGGGGATGTCATGCGTGCGATCGCGATGACGGGTCTGATGGCGGCCGTGTTGCTGGCCGGGGGCTGCGCCTCCGGGCTGCAGCAGAGTCTCGACCAGCAGCAGGCCGAACTGGAGGCCATGCAGGCCCGCCTCGACCAGCTCGTCCAGCACCAGCAGGCCCAGACGGCCGAGATCGAGGCGATGCGGGCCGACCTGGCCCAGACCGGGCTCAAAGTCACGCAGGCCGAGGAGCAGGTGGGGAGCCTGGGCAACCGGGTGGAGAACATCAACACCCGGCTCACGCTGCTGACCGAGGATGTCACCCGGATGAAGGGCACCGGTGCACCTACCGCCCCGTCCCAGCCGGCCCCGCAGGGGACCCTGCGCTTCAGCGAGAGTCCCGGACCGGTCCCGGCCGACCTCCAGGCCCGCTACGACGCCGCTCTGCGGCTCTACTACGACAAGAAGCCGCGGGAGGCGATCGCCGCCTTCGCCCAGGTTCTACAGGCCGGCCCCCAGAGCGATCTGGCCGACAACGCCGAGTACTGGACGGGGGAATCGTACTACATGCTCGAGGAGTTCCCTCCGGCGCTCGAGGCCTTCAAGCGGGTCCTCAACCACCGCTTCCAGGACAAGTACGACGACGCCCAGCTGAAGATCGGCATGACCTGCCGGCTGATGGGTCAGCGCGAGAACGCCATCGCGGCCTTCCGGGAACTGATCCAGAAGTACCCCGAGAGCCCCTACCTCGAACTGGCCCGGCGCTACCTTTCGGAGATCGGCGGCTGAGGGTCGGGGAGGCGGGACAACGGGACGAGACGATCCGGGGACGGTCGAGACGGGATGGAGACGGCGGCGTGAGGAGCACACGGAGGAGAATGATCGGGTCCGGCCGGATCGGCCTGCTGGGATTGCTGTTGGTCCTGGGGGCGAGCTGTGCCGGGCGTCCGCGTCCGGGTCCCGACGCCACCGTCGAGGAGCGTCTCCGTTTCGGCTTCTACCAGCTGGAGCGGGGAGGCACCTACTCGGCCCGGCAGGTCTTCGAGGAACTCATCTTCTCGGCGCCGGGGAGCGCGGTCATAGACTCCGCCCACTTCGGGTTGGGTGAATCCTACTTCCAGGAGGACAACTTCATCCAAGCCCAGAGCGAGTACGATGTGGTGGTGCGCAACTTCCCGCGCAGTCCGCTGGTGGACGACGTCGCCTTCAAGTCGGCCCTCTGTTGGTGGAAGCAGTCCCTGGGCTACAAGCTCGACCAGAACGAGACCCGTCAGGCCATCGACGCTTTTCACGCCTTCCTCCTCGACCATCCGACCAGCGACTACTACGAACAGGTGCTGGACATCCTGGACGAGGCCCAGGACCGGCTGGTGCTCAAGAAGATCTACGAGGGGGACACCTATCGAAAGCTGGGCACCGAGCGCGATCTCCTGGCGGCGGTGCTCTCCTATCTGGAGGCGATCCAGTCCTGGCCGGAGTCCACGGTCCTCGACCGGGCCCTGCTGGGCCTTGGGGAGACCTACCTGGCGATGGAGGCCTATCCCCAGGCGCTCGAGGCCTTCGGTCAGCTGGTGGCCGTCTTCCCCGAATCCAAACGGGTCGAGGACGCCCGCAAGCGCATCCGCGAACTCACCTCCATGGGGGTGACCGCACCCGGGGTGCCGCCCCCCGCCCCTGCGGGGGACTGAGCCGTGCGGGTCGGCCTCTTCGGCGGGGCGTTCGACCCGCCCCACACCGGTCACTTGATCGTGGCCGACGGGGTGCGGGAGGCCCTCGCCCTCGATCGTGTCCTCTTCCTCCCCTACGCTCGTGGTCCCCACCGCAGTGCGCCCCCGGCCGCCCCGGCCGCCGACCGGCTGGCCATGCTGCGGCTCGTCCTCTCCGGGACCGAGGGCCTGGACATCGAGGTGCGGGAGCTGGACCGCGGCGGCGCCTCCTACACCATCGACACCCTGCGGGAACTGCAGACCGGCGCCTCTGAGGAGGAGAAGGTCTGGCTCATCATGGGGAGCGACCAGCTCCGCACCCTGACCAGCTGGCGGGAGTGGGAGGAAGTCCTGTCCCGGGCCCGGATCGCGTTCGTGGAGCGCCCCGGCGCCCCGGCGGAGCTCCCCTCGGGGGTGCCGGTCGAGCGGGTCGACCGGGTCGGTCTCCCCCGGCTGGAGATCTCCTCGACCGACATCCGGGAGCGGGTCCGGGTCGGCCGCACCATCCGCTACCTGGTACCGGAGGCCGTGGCGGCCTACATTGAGGAGCACGGGCTCTACCGCTGAAGCGCCCCGGCCGCTACCATCACGGCGCCGTCCGAGGCCGCCGGGCGACCCGTAAGACGACACCGCACGCCAACGGAAGGACGAGAGGGCATGCTCGACCCGCGTCTGATCCGACACGAACCCGACACGGTCCGCCGGGGACTGGCCGACAAGGGAGTGGAGGCCGACATCGACGGCCTGGTCGCCCTCGATGCCGACCGTCGGCGCCTGATCGGCGAGGTCGAGGAACTCAAGCGGGCCCGTAACGAGGCCAGCGAGCGGATCGCCGCCATGAAGAAGGCTCGGCAGGACGCCGCCGAGGCGATCGCCGCCACCCGTGAGCTGGCCGACCGGATCAAGGAGCTGGACGCCCGACTGGGCGCACTCGAGCAGGACTTCCAGGAGCGGCTGCTGCTGCTCCCCAACCTGCCCGACCCCGAGGCCCCACGCGGCGCTGCGGCTGCCGACAACGTGGTGCGGGAAATCTGGGGCGAGGCGCCGGCCTACGACTTCCCCCTGCACGACCATGTGAGCCTGGGCACCGATCTCGGCCTCTTCGACTTCGATGCCGCCGGCCGGCTCTCCGGCTCCGGCTTCGCCCTCTTCATCGGACCGGGGGCGCGGCTGGTGCGGGGTCTCATCAACTTCATGCTCGACCACCACACCTCGCTCAACGGCTACACCGAGGTCTGGCCGCCGGCCGTGGTGCGCCGGCCGGCCATGGTCGGGACCGGACAGCTTCCCAAGATGGAGGACGACATGTACCGGGTGGAGGCCGACGACCTCTTCCTCATCCCCACCGCCGAGGTCCCGGTCACCAACATCCACCGCGAGTCGATCCTGGACGAGGCCGACCTGCCGCGGACCTACGCCGCCTACACGCCCTGCTTCCGGCGCGAGGCCGGGGCCCACGGGGCCGACACCCGCGGGCTCTTCCGGCTCCACCAGTTCGACAAGGTGGAACTGGTCCGCTTCTGCACCCCCGAGACGAGCGCCGACGAGCATCAGCTGCTGCTGGGGCACGCCTGCGGGGTGCTGGAACGGCTGGGTCTGCACTACCGGGTGCTGGAACTCTGCGCCGGCGACCTCTCCTTCGCCGCCCAGCGCTGCTACGACCTGGAACTCTGGGCCCCGGCTTCGGAGCGCTGGCTCGAGGTCTCCTCGTGCAGCAACTTCGGCGACTTCCAGGCCCGTCGGGCCGACATCCGCTACCGCCGCACCGGGGACGGCCGGGTGGCCTACCTGCACACCCTGAATGCCAGCGGGGTGGCGCTCCCCCGGCTGCTGGTGGCCCTCCTGGAGACCTATCAGACCGACGAGGGGAGCGTGGTGGTACCCGAGGCGCTGCGCCCCTGGATGGACGGCCGGTCCGTGCTGGGGCCGGTCGGGGACTGACGGGCCGTGGGCGCCGATCCCGCTGCCACCCTGCGTGAGGCGCTGGTCGAAGCCGGCCGGCGGCTCCAGCAGGCCGGCCTGGTGGCCGGTGCCGAGGGCAACCTCAGCGCCCGGCTCGGTCCCGACCGCCTGCTGGTGACCCCGGGCGGGCTGCGCAAGGGGGAGCTGACCCCGGACGACCTGGTGACGGTGCGCTTCGACGAGACCGCCTGGACGGTCGAGGCGGCCCTCCCGGGGCGGGCCCCCTCGTCCGAACTCGGTCTCCACCTGGCCCTCTACCGGTCCGATCGGGCCGCCGCGGTGGTCCACGCCCACCCCCCCCACGCCACCGCCTTCGCCGCCGCCGGCCTCCCCCTGGACCCACCCCTGCTGGCCGAACAGGTCCTCCTGCTGGGCGAGGTGCCCCTGCTCGACTTCGCGCTGCCCGGCACTCCCCAGGTGGGGGCGGGCACCGCCGATCTGCCGGCGGATTGCCGGGCCTTCCTGCTGGCCTCCCACGGGGCGGTCACCCTGGGTGCCGACCCCGACGAGGCGCTGCTGCGCATGGAGACCCTGGAAGCCTGCGCCCGGATCACCCTGTTGGCCCGCACCCTCGATCCCGGAGCGGCCCTGCCCTCCGGTGCCCTCCAGGCCCTGCGGCGGGCCCTCGGCGACCATGCCGGCTGAGGCACCCTCGGGGGGTCGCGGTCGGACCTGGCCCCTGGTGGTCGCCCTGGCGCTGGCCGGCCTGGCTGTGGCCGCCAGCCTCTGGTATACCGGCCGTCAGGTGGAGCGGCTGCGCGAGCGCACCCGCGGGTTCACCCGCTTCTACGCCGAACTCATCGGTTACGTGGCCACCGACACCACGGCCACCGGCACCCGGCTCGACCTGGCGCTGAGCCGGCTGATCGCCGAGTACGACATCCCCTGGGTGGTCACCGATCCCACCGGCACCCCGCTGGCCTGGCGGGGGGTAGGTGAGGCCGAGGACTCGGCCGACCCCGGCGTGAGGGCCCGGGTGGCCGAACGGGCCGTCGCCTTCGACCGCCACTACGAGCCGGTGCCCATCCCGGTCCCCGGCGCCCCCCAGGTCTTCCATTTCGGCGACCCCCCCGAGGTGCGCCGGCTCAAGGCCCTCCCCTGGATCCAGCTGCTCCTCTCGGCCCTGGTGGTGGGCCTCATCGTCGGGGCCCTGCGGGCCCGGCTGGCCCGCCAGCGCAGCCTGGTCTGGGTCGGGCTGGCCCGCGAGAGCGCCCACCAGTTCGGCACCCCGCTCTCCAGCCTGCAGGGCTGGATGAGCCTGCTGGAAGGTTCGGAAGAGACCGCGCCGGTCCCGATCGACGAGGTGGTGCGCGGCATGGGCGAGGACGTGGAGCGGCTCGGCCGCATCACCGCCCGCTTCGCCAAGATGGGCCGGCCGGTCGGGGACGAACGGGTGGAACCCGAGGCGGTGGCCCGGCGGGTCGCCGACTACCTGCGCCGCCGGCTCCCCCGGCACGGCGCGGCGGTCACGCTCGAGGAACAGCACGAAGGGGCGCCCGCGGTGCGGGGCGAGACCGTGCTGCTGGAGTGGGTGGTCGATACCCTGGTCACGACCGCCCTCGCCGCGCTGGGTGGGCGGGGGGGGACGATCAGGGTCCGCACCGCCCCTTCCGGCGACGGACGCTGGGCTCTCATCCAGGTCGCCGACGACGGCCCCGGCATCGCTCCGTCGGACCAGCGGCACATCTTCGAGCCGGGGTTCTCACGCCGGCGGGGGGGCTGGGGCCTGGGACTCGCCCTGGCCCGCCGTCTGGCCGAGGCCCATCGGGGTCGCCTGACCCTGCTCAAGAGTCGACCGGGAGAGGGGAGCCTGTTCGAACTCCGGCTCCCCGCGGCACCAGGAGGACGATCATCCGGGCACTGATCCAGCGGGTGAGCCGGGCCGAGGTCCGGGTAGAGGGAGAGGTCGTCGGGGCGATCGGCCCGGGCCTGGTGGTCCTGCTCGGGGTGCGCACCGGCGACGGGCCCGACCAGGCCGCCTGGCTGGCCCGCAAGTGCGCCGACCTGCGCGTCTTCGACGACGAGACCGGACAGATGGACCGCTCCCTGATCGAGGTCGGGGGCCAGGCCCTGGTGGTCTCGCAGTTCACCCTCTACGGCGACGCCCGCAAAGGGCGCCGGCCCTCCTGGTCGCACGCCGCCCCCGGTCCCGAGGCCGAGCCGCTGGTCGAGATCTTCTGCAAGGAACTGGCCGCACTCGGCGTGCCGGTCGTCCGCGGCGTCTTCGGCGCCCAAATGGAGGTCGAACTGGTCAACGACGGTCCCGTCACCCTGATGCTGGAATCGCCGCTCGGATGAGGAGCGAGATGTCGGCCCTCCTGACGGCGGCCCTCTTCTTCGGGCTCCTCCCCCCGGCGGCCGGCGCCCAGTCGGGCAACCCCCCGCCGGTGGTCGACGGGACTCCGGTGCGGTGGCGCTCGGTCCGGGACACCACCCATGTGCGGGGGGTCTGGGTGACCCGCTGGGAGTATCGTTCGCCCGAGGGGATCGAGGCGCTCCTGGACGAGGCGGCCGCAGCCGGCCTGACCGACGTCTTCTTCCAGGTCCGGGGGCAGGGGGACGCCTTCTACCACTCCCATCTGGAGCCGTGGGGGTCGGAACTGACCGGCCGGCTGGGGATCGACCCGGGCTGGGACCCGCTGGCGGTGGCCCTCGACGGCGCCCACCGGCGGGGACTCCGTCTGCACGCCTGGATCAACACCTTCCCCCTGTGGAGCGGTTCGGTCCCGCCCCCCGAGACCACTCCGCGGCACCTGCTGCTGGAGCATCCCGAATGGGTCATGACCGACCGGGCGGGGCGCATCCAGCGACTCGGCAACCGCTTCGGTTACGTCTCGGCCGCCCCGGGCAATCCGACCGTGCAGGACCACATCCGGGCGGTGGTCCTCGACATCGTGGCCGCCTACGCGGTGGATGGGATCCACTTCGACTACATCCGGCTCCCCGACCAGGACTACTCCTACGACGCCGTCAGCCGGGCCCGCTACCTGCGGGAGAGTGTGGACGAGACCTACCTGCAGTGGCAGGCCGACCAGATCAGCGGGATGGTCCGGCGCATCGCTGTCGAGTCCCGCGTCCTCCGTCCCGGCCTGGTCCTCACCGCCGCCGTCGTCAACCACTACTACCGGGCGATCGGCATCTTCGCCCAGGATCCGGTCGCCTGGACCGAGCCGGGGGTGCTCGACTATGTCATCCCCATGACCTACACGCCCTCGCCGGCCGAGTTCGCCGACATGCTGCAGGGCTACGCCGAGGCGCTCGGGGCCGAGCGGATGGTGATGGGCATCAACCTGGACGAGGTACCCGACGACCCGGTAGCGGCGGCCGAACAGGTGCATATGAGCCTGGAGGCCGCCGGTGGGCACGTCTTCTTCAGCCTCGGTTCGTTCCGTCGCCTGGTGCTCCAGGCGGGAGGCAGTGACCTCTACGCCGGACTGGAGCGGCTGCAGGGCCGGCCGCTGCGGGTGGCCGAGCCCGACCGGGAGGCCCTGGCCCGGATACTGCTGAGGGTGGCCAGAGGACTGCCGTCGGTGCTATTCCTCTTACCCTGACGCCCGGGTCCCCGACCCGGGACTCCGCCGCACACGACCTGGCCCGGAGTGAGGGATGACCGAACTGTACGACCCCCACAACTTCGAGAAGGTCTGCGTCAACACGGTCCTCGAGTCGCTCCGTGAGTGCGGACCCCTGCTCGGCCCCCGGGCCTTCCACCTCTGCTTCCGCAAGACCCTGGAACTGTCGACCTCGTTCCGCTACCTGCTGGTCACCATCCTGATGGAGCACCGGGACGACCTGGTCCCCCACCTGCGTGACCTGGCCGCGCGGCTGGTGGACGATCCGCAGGCCGAACCGCTGGTCTGGGGTCTGGTGCAGACCTTCCTGCACGCCCTGCTCACCCCGGTGACGGTCCGCCGGCTGGTGGAGGATCCCCAGGCCGACGCCGACTGGCTGGCCGGGGAACTGGCCATCATGACCCGGTCCTGTTTCCCGCAGACCCGCCCCTGAACCGCTGTAGGTACGAGATGTCCCTCGCCCTCCTGACCCGCCGCACCTTCCTCGACCGCACCCTGCTGGCCGGCGCCGCCGTCACCCTGCGCCCCGACGGGCTGGAACGGGTACTGGCGGCCTCGGCCTCGATGCAGGGGACAAGCCCCCAGGAGGCGGCCTCCGACGAGGTCTACTGGGCCCAGATACAGCGCGCCTTCGCGGTCGACCGGGGGATGATCAACCTGAACAACGGGGGGGTCTGCCCGACCCCGATCTACGTCCACGACGCTTTAAAGCGTTACCTCGACGTGCAGAACCTGACCCCGGCCAAGTGGATGTGGGGCTATCTCGATCCGGAGATCGAGACCGCCCGCTGGCGGCTGGCCCAGCTGGGGGGCTGCGACATCGAGGAGGTGGCCATCAAGCGGAACGCCAGCGAGGCGCTGGAGAACGTCCAGTTCGGCCTCGATCTCCAGCGGGGGGACGAGGTACTCACCACCGACCAGGACTATCCCCGCATGATCACCACCTGGCGCCAGCGGGAACTGCGGGACGGCATCAAGCTGGTGCAGTTCCCGGTGCCCACCCCGCCCGGCGACCCGCTCGAGCTGGCCCGGGCCTTCGAGCGCAACATCACGCCGCGCACGAAGGTCATCCTGGTCAGCCACGGGGTCATCATCACCGGTCAGATCTACCCGGTGAAGGAGATCAGCCGGGTGGCGCACCGGCACGGCATCCAGGTCGTCTGCGACGGCGCCCACGCCTTCGCCCACTTCCCCTTCCGCCTGCACGACCTGGAATGCGACTACTACGGCACCAGCCTGCACAAGTGGCTGACCGCCCCCATCGGTACCGGCCTGCTCTACGTGCGGCGGGAGCGCATCAGCGACCTCTGGCCGCTCATGGCCGCCCCTGACCCGAAGAGCGGGAACATCCGGAAGTTCGAGGAGATCGGCACCCATCCCAGCGCCCTCTTCCACGCCATCAACGAGGCGGTCATCTTCCATCAGGGGATCGGCGGCGAGCGTAAGGCGGCCCGCCTGCACTACCTGAAACTGCGCTGGGCCGAACGGCTGAAGAAGCACGACCGGGTCTACCTGCGCATGAACCTCGACCCGGCCCAGTCGGTGGGGCTGGGGACGGTGGGCATCACCGGCATCGCGCCGGGACCGCTGGCCAACCACCTCTGGGACCGCTACAAGATCCTGGTCGTGCCGATCGGCCATAAGGACGTACAGGCCATCCGGGTCACCCCCAACGTCTACACCACGCTCGAGGAGGTCGACCGCTTCGGCGACGCGATGGAGGAGGTCATCCGCAGCGGCCTGCCGGGTTAGACCGGTCGGCGCGGCACCCCGGACATCCCCGATCGGTGGGCCGGGCCGGGAGGGGCTCCTCTCCGGTCCGGGCTGCTGGTGCGGGCAGGGCAACAGATCCCATGATGAAGGAAGTCGATGCCGGCCCGGTGCGGCCCGGAAGGCCTCGAGTGCAGGATTGACCCGGCCGGGATGAGCAAAGATATTGGGGAGCCTCGGCGGTGTAGCTCAGTTGGTCAGAGCAGCGGAATCATAATCAGGCCGTGACGGCGCGCGGGCCATGCAACCACGCG